>SVRM01000132.1 GCA_015064785.1 Oscillospiraceae bacterium | reverse complement strand
AGATCATACGGCATCCTATTTATATACGATATAGTTATCTCTTGACTTGGGCAAAAAACTGTGATATACTGGTAAAAACATGAGAACAGAACAGGAGATATGAGCATGAATTTCAGTACATACAAAGACTGTGTCCGTGCTTGCTGGCTCGGCAAGAACATCGGCGGTACCCTTGGTGCGCCGCTGGAAGGTCATCGCGGTGTGTTTGATCTCAACTTTTATATTCATGACATCAAAACGGGTGTCATTCCCAATGACGATCTTGATCTGCAGTTGGTCTGGCTGCTTGCAGCGGAACAGCATGGTCGGGATGTCAATGCAGAGATTCTCGGTGAATACTGGCTGACCTACATCCCCTGCGACTGGTCGGAATACGGCGCGGGACACAACAATCTCCGCCGCGGTCATCTGCCGCCTGTCACAGGTGTGCTGTGCAATCCCTACGCAGAAAGCAACGGCGCGTTCATCCGCTCGGAGATCTGGGCATGTCTGTGTCCCGGTGATCCTGCATCGGCTGTCAAATATGCTTTTGAGGATGCGATTGTCGATCATACGGGTGAGGGTGTGTACGGCGAGCTGTTCTGTGCGGCGATTGAAAGTGCCGCTTTTGCGGAGCAGGATATTCCGATGCTCATCAAAATCGGACTGTCGTTCATTCCCGATGACTGCAAATTGAGACAATGCATCGATCTCGTCTATGAATGCTATGAAAACGGCATGGACTGGCGCGATGCAAGAAAGAAGCTCCTGCAATTTGCACCTTCCCCGTTCGGTCTGCGTTATGTCTATGATAACAATCTCCCCGACAAGAATCCCGAACCCGATATCCCGATGGGCGAGGTCGGACACGACTGCGCGACGAATGTTGCCATTTCCGTCATCGGTCTTCTGTGGGGAGAAAACGACTTCACAAAGAGCCTTTGCATCGCGGCAAACTGCGGTGAGGACACCGACTGTACTGCCGGCTTCATCGGTGCGCTGATGGGCATTCTGCGCGGTACGGACGGCATTGAAAAGAAATGGACCGATCCGATCGGCGACCAGATCAAGACCTGCACAGTCGATCTCACCCGCGGTGGTATTTGCTCCTCTGTCACGGAACTGACGGAACGTGTCACACGGCTCGCCCCCATCTTTTGTCTCGGCAGAGTTTCCTATCCCGCCGATACTGAACCTGAAATCATCATGCCGAATACGGACACATACTTCCAGCCGATCAAGACGGGACTGTTTGAATATATCGACAAACGAACCTTTTTGCAGACCTCCCCGCTGTTTGTGCATAAATCGTGTGCGTTGTTTGATGCGTATCTCTATTTTGACACACCCGACATCACGGTCGGCGAGGACAAGCAGATGCGCCTGACCATTCTGAATGCACAAGAACAGCAGCATTGGATTCGGCTCAAGTGGCATCTGCCCGAGGGCGTGACGGTTTCCACGGGCGTGCAGTCCGATTTCTACGCTGATCAGTATACAGGGAAAACAAAATGCTCGACCATGGTGTTTTCCATCTGTGCGGATGAGATGCGGGACGGAGTTTGCGAGTTGCTGCTGGAGCTTTGTGTCTGCGGGCATCCGTCGAGGGTGTATCTGCCGCTGACGCTTTTGAAATCGTAACAGCAATCTTACAAGATTATAAAAGAAAGCCATTGAACTTTCATCGGTTCAATGGCTTTTACCATTCAATTTTTGATAGACAGTACTGTGACCGCATTCTATTCCTCAAACAATTCCGACACTATCCCATAGATTTGCTCAATCGGAATTTTTGTCCCATCCCCCAGCTTTACAATGCGCTCACATTCGTCAATTTCTTTGACCCGTCCGGTGACGCTTCGATATGCGCCGCCGGATTTCTTTTTGTCAGGCTCAAAATAGGTGAATGTCACCTCTGGCAGATCATTCAAGTGCTCGGCGATGATCTGCAGTTTGCCGTCGAGCATCGCTTTTGCATTCTCATCAAGCATGATCATGTCGTCTGTCAGACGCGCGGTTTCATCTACCGCCGCTCCATATCCGGTCAAAGCTGCAAACGGAGCAAACTGTGCAGCACGGGCGGATACGGACATGCGCGGTCGGGTTCGGGAGGTATGATGCGGCAGATCAATGATGTCTGCATATTTGTTATCGGATTCGACCATATTGTTTCTCCTGTCCGTTGGAATTCATCTTTCCTGCACTTCTTTTCCGCTGAGATGCTCGATGTCGATTACAAACATCTGAACTGCCATACCGGAATGTGCGATTTCTTCATTGACCGCATTTTCGTCGGGATAATACTTCATTGCAAACCGCTTTACAAGCTGCATCGTATCCTCTCTGTTTTCAATCAAACGGCATCGCCCGAAGATAACCACACTCTGCAGATACGGTGCCCACACCTCGTCCTTTACCGTTTCATGACCGAACACTGTGAAGCATACCTTGTCGTTCTTTTTTATAGAATCCACTTTATGACCGGCTTTTGCTCCGTGAAAAATGATCCTGCCGTTTTCTTCGTCATACCAGTAGTTGATCGGCACGGCATAGGGATACCCATCATCGCCGTTGACCGCCAGAACACCCCGACGGCAGGTACGAAGCAGGTCCTTTGCGGCATCTGCACTGATTTCGTTTTTCTTTTTCCGAATTGGTCTGAACATATCTGATACCTCCAAGCATTTTTTCGTGATTTATGCCTTATGCCCGCCGATCTGCGCATTGCGGTCACGCGCGGTGGCATCTTCCTCTAAATTCATCCCTTTGAGAATGATGTTTTTCCCGTAGCGTTTTTTCAGTTCGAGCACCGCCAGCTGCTTGTGCCGTTCTTTTTCCAGCGCCGCCTGTTCTTCTGCCTGCCGTCGCTCCAGTTCCTCGTAATCGGTGAAAAGGTCGAGCTGTTCACCGACCGTACCGACGGGTGCGGTGTCATTTTCATCGACGACCTTGCATGCGGTCAGATTGATGCGGCGGATGAGCAGATCCGGATCGACGATGCGGTCATAAAGCTCCATTACCGCCTCCGTGATCAGACGGGTGGACGAGGTCTGACGGGTGAGATTCGCCGTTCCGTGCGCCTGCTTCGGCGTTTTTCTGCCGTAGCGGTCAACGACAACCTCGCCGCGGTAATCACTTTTGCCCTGCAGATTTTCAATATCGTAGCCGATGGTCAGCACCATCTGATCGGTGACAAGGTGCTTGTCCACCAAATCGAGCACCAGAAGATCGGTCATCTCGCGGACGACGAGCTTTGCCTTTTCAAAATTATATGGAACCTGCAGAACCTGTCCCGAACCGATGCTGTTGGATTCCGGTTTATATGCCTTGATGTCGGCGATTGTGCAGGGTTCCCATCCCCACGCATGGTCGATCAGAAGCTCCGCGTTGACACCGAACAGCTTATATAAGAGATCTTCGCTGTAGAAGTCGCCCGATTTTCCGAGCGAGCACCGCGCAATGTCTCCCATTGTGTAAATCCGATGCTGCTCCAGCTTGCTTGCGTATCCGCCGCCGACACGCCAGAAATCGGTCAGCGGACGGTGATTCCACAGTTTTTGCCGGTAGGACATTTCATCAAGCTCCGCAATGCGGACACCGTTTTCGTCGGGTTGGGCGTGCTTGGCTTCGATGTCCATCGCAATTTTTGCAAGATAAAGATTCGTTCCGATTCCTGCGGCTGCTGTAATACCCGTTGTCTTCATCACGTCTGCGATCAGCATCGATGTGAATTCCCGCGCCGTTTTTCCGCTCGGTTTGAGGTATGCTGTCAGATCAATGAACACCTCATCGATGGAATAGACATGGATGTCCTCCGGCGCGACGTGCTTCAGATACACGTCATAGATCTGCGTGCTGACCTCGATATAATGCGCCATCCGCGGCGGCGCGACGATATAGTCCACCGCAAGTGCGGGATTGGCTTTCAGTTCAAGGTCATTGGAGGATGCGCCTGTCAGCTTTCGTCCGGGAGCCTTGCGCTGACGGTCCGCATTGACGGTTTTAAGCCGTTCTATTACCTCAAACAACCGTGCCCGTCCGGAAATCCCATGTGCTTTGAGCGGCGGCGTGACTGCAAGGCAGATGGTCTTCTCGGTACGCCGCAGATCGGCGACCACCAGATTGGTCGTCATCGGATCAAGTCCGCGGTCGATACATTCGACGGAGGCATAAAAGGATTTCAGATCGATACAAGCGTATTGTTTTTGTTCCATGGGATACCTCCGTTGCGTCGTTATGTAATATAATATCATATCATTCGGTGTAATTCAACATTATACATGTAAATTTTCGGTGTTAATGTATTCCATTCTGCGTATAGATATGACCATCGAGGTGCTGCAAATTGAATCATGCTTCAGCAAACAGACATTGATAATTGCCGGAAACGCGGAATACCGGATTTTCTCCAAAAGGAAAGGGGTTGTTGCAAGTTGAAAACTTGCGGCAACCCGGGGGCACGAAGTGACCCGAATTTCCCGGTTTTCATGCCGACCCGCAGTCTGACTGCGGGTCTTCGCATATGAAAATGCCCCTCAGGAGAGGGGCAAGGGAGAACTTCCGGACTGCATCCATGCAGTCCCTTGGGCTGGGGCACGTAAGTGCAACAGCCCGATGTATCACAGTGACCGAAGGATCGCATCTTCCAGCTGCACACGCTTACTGCTGCCAGAGCAATTGAAAATCAGATGTTTGCGGTCCGCTGCAATTCCTGCGGTACAGCCGGTTGTACCGTAATGGCGGCAATCCCTGCACATCGCTCGCTGTCAATGACTTCAAGCATAAATGCGTGTGGATTTACCGTTCCGCTTGCGGACATATCAAAGAGACGCGGAGTACAGCCGGATACAGGTGCCATGTGCCTTTCCCGTTGATCTGGTCATAACGGAATATCTTTAATCTGTGACCTTCAAATTCGAAAAAGCGCTGATACCCGCATAATATGCCCACTCACCAAGTTCCTCCTCAATACGAATCAGCTGATTATACTTCGCGGCGCGGTCACTTCTGCTGGGCGCACCGGTCTTGATCTGACCTGCGTTGACGGCAACGACGATATCGGCAATCGTGGTATCCTCGGTTTCGCCGGAGCGGTGAGACACAATCGCGGTATAGCCTGCATCGTGCGCCATTTGGATCGCTTCCAGCGTTTCGGTCAGCGTACCGATCTGATTGACCTTGATCAGAATCGAATTGGCAATGCCTCTTTCAATGCCTTCTCCGAGCAGCTTGGTATTGGTGACAAACAGATCATCGCCGACGAGCTGAAGCTTCTCACCCAGCGCCTGTGTCAGCATATCCCAGCCGATATAGTCAGTTTCGCCCATGCCGTCTTCCAGGGAAATAATCGGGTACTTCTCCGCAAACGCGGTCCACATGGCGATCATATCTTCACGGGTCAGCACCTTGTCCGCTTTCGGCAAACGGTAGGCATCGAGTGCTTCATCGTACCACTCGGAAGACGCGGCATCAATGGCAATGCGGAAATCTTTGCCCGGCACATATCCTGCCCTCCCGATTGCCAGAACGATCATCGCAAGCGCATCCTCGTCCCGCTCCAGCATCGGCGCGTAGCCGCCTTCATCGCCGACCCCCGTTACAGGGATATTGTTCTCTTTCAGAACCGTCTTCAGCGTGTGGAACACTTCTGCACACCGACGCACCCCCTCACTCCATGTGGGAGCGGATACGGGCATAATCATAAATTCCTGAATATCGACATTGTTGGCTGCATGTGCGCCGCCGTTGAGGATATTCATCATCGGAACGGGAAGCACATGCGCATCCTCACCGCCGATATAACGGTACAGCGACATCCCCATCGCAGCAGCAGCCGCTTTGGCACAGGCAAGCGATACGCCGAGAATGGCATTCGCACCGAGACGGCTCTTGTTCGGTGTTCCGTCAAGCGCAATCATCAGACGGTCGATGGCTTCCTGTTCCAACACATTCTTTCCGACAAGCACTGCTGCAATCTCTCCGTTGACAGAGGCGACGGCGTTCAGGACACCTTTGCCAAGGTATCTTGTCTTGTCCCCGTCACGAAGCTCATACGCTTCATAGATTCCTGTCGATGCACCGGACGGCACGGATGCCCGTCCCATGATGCCGTTTTCAAGGATTACATCGACTTCGACGGTCGGATTACCGCGGGAGTCGAGAATTTCACGACCGTGAACCTTTTGAATTTTATATTCTTTTTCCATTTTGCTTATTTCCTTTCTTGAAGATTGATCGATGAAGTTTTGTCAGGATGGCTTATGTGGATTGCACCTTTCGCAATTTAGCAGGGGTGATTCCCATTTTTCGCTTAAAATACTGTATGAAATGAGAGCAATCGCTGAAACCGCAAGCATAACAAGCCTCTGTTACGGATGCGCCCTTCATTAACATTCTCCGGGCTTCATCCAGTCGGATATGCATCAGATACTGATACGGGGAAATGGCAAGTGAATTGCGGAACAACCGCGCCAGATATGACGGGCTGATGTCAAAATGCTCGGCGATCGCAGATGCAGATGGTATATTGGCGTAAGAGGAATCGATGTAATGAAGGATTTCGGAAAGCAGAAGATTGGTTGTATCAGAGGCTTCTGTCTGATTGTCCTGAATTTGCAGCAGACGGGACAGCAGCTGGTAGAACAGGGACAGTACTGTGAGCAGTTCTGCGTTCGTACCCTGCATGAAAATGTCTTTGGGGATCAGCTCTTTGAATACATCCTTTGGAATGGAAATTCGGTTCTTAATATGTGCGCTGCGATGAAACAGCGCTGCGATCCGTGCACCTTCCGGAAGCTGACGGAGAAGAAGCGGATGAATATAAAAGTAATAACGCTCATAAAGCGGATCCTTGACATGAATGCTCATATGACGCTCTCCGGGGACGAACAGAAGAACATCACCATATCCGGCATCAAACAGTGTTGTTTCTGTCAGATATTTTCGGTTGGAATTGATGATGACAATGATCTCGTAGTATTCCTGAACATGAAAAAAGGACGGAGAAAAGTGATTTTCGCAGTCATACAGAAAAAAGACCTGCCAATCCAGATCCAATCCCGGAATCGGTGATAAGTGTACCGCGTTTTCGCCAACCGGCGGATAGGACAGATAAGCATTTGAATTTTCGCGTGACGAGTTGATTTTGTGTGAAAAAGTTGTTTTCATGAATGATACGTCCTGCATCTGAATTTATATCCGAGTTCAAAAATTGCATATAAGAATGCGCAAAACCGAAGTAATCGCATATTCATATGAAAATATTTCTGTTATAATTATAATACACAATATTGTGAATGTCAATCGTGAAATGGAGGTATTTCAATGAAATTTCGCGCAATAGCCCTTTTAGCGGTACTGATCATGTGCAGTGCATGCGCACAGGAGGATGAGATCACGCCTATCACATCGGAATCTTTGGCAGACAGCACTTATGAAACCGAAGCGGTTTCCTATTTGGATGAAATTCCCGTGTATGACTTATCAGCCAACAGTATCCGATTGGCGGTCAACTCCCAGGATGACCGACCGAATCTGCACACCGGGGAAGAAAACGGAGAAGT
>SVRM01000131.1 GCA_015064785.1 Oscillospiraceae bacterium | reverse complement strand
CGGCATTCCGACCGAGGATCTGGAGCTTTACGGCAAGTATAAGGCAAAGATTCCGCTGACACTGCTCGACGAATCCAAGCCCGACGGCAAGCTCGTTCTCGTCACCGCGATCACCCCGACCGCGGCAGGTGAGGGCAAGACCACCACGACCATCGGTCTGGCAGACGGTCTGCGCAAGATCGGCAAAAATACCGTTGTCGCACTCCGTGAACCGTCCCTCGGTCCGGTCTTTGGCGTTAAGGGCGGTGCTGCGGGCGGCGGCTGGGCACAGGTCGTTCCGATGGAGGACATCAACCTGCACTTCACCGGTGACTTCCACGCCATCGGTGCGGCAAACAATCTGCTCGCTGCCATGCTCGACAACCACATCCAGCAGGGCAACGCGCTCGGCATTGACCCGAGAAAGATCACTTGGAAGCGCTGTGTCGATATGAACGACAGACAGCTGCGCTTCGTTGTCGACGGTCTCGGCGGCAAGGTCAACGGTATGCCGCGTGAGGACGGCTTTGACATCACCGTCGCGTCCGAAATCATGGCAGTGTTCTGTCTTGCAACCTCCATCACCGACCTCAAGGAACGCCTGTCCCGCATGGTCGTTGCCTACACCTATGACGACAAGCCTGTCACAGCAGGTGATATCAAGGCGGTCGGTGCCATGGCGGCTCTGCTCAAGGATGCCATCAAGCCGAACCTCGTCCAGACACTGGAGGGCACACCCGCCATCGTCCACGGCGGTCCGTTTGCGAACATCGCACACGGCTGCAACTCCGTCATCGCAACCCGCATGGCAATGAAGCTCGGCGATTACGCGATCACGGAAGCCGGCTTCGGTGCAGACCTCGGTGCGGAAAAGTTCCTCGACATCAAGTGCCGCATGGCAGGTCTGAAGCCCTCCGCGGTTGTCGTTGTCGCAACGGTCCGCGCACTGAAGATGCACGGCGGTCTTGACAAGAAGTCCCTTGGCACCGAAGACCTCGTCGCTCTTGAAAAGGGTCTGCCGAACCTGCTCCGCCACGTTTCCAACATGAAGAACGTCTACGGTCTGCCGTGCGTGGTCGCGCTGAACCGCTTCCCGACCGACACCGATGCGGAAATCGCCTGTGTCATGGCAAAGTGTAAGGAGCTCGGCGTCAACACCGTTCTGTCCACGGTCTGGGCAGAAGGCGGTAAGGGCGGTATGAAGCTTGCCGAAGAAGTCGTCCGTCTGTGCGAGGAAGAAAACAGCTTCGCATACAGCTACGAAACGGACGGCACCATTGCCGAAAAGATCGAAACGATTGTCCGTCGCGTTTACGGCGGTGACGGCATCTCGATTCTGCCTGCCGCAAAGAAGCAGATTGACACGCTTGAAGCCCTCGGCTACGGCAATCTGCCCATCTGCATGGCAAAGACGCAGTATTCCTTCTCCGATGACCCGACCAAGCTCGGTGCACCCGAGAACTTCACCGTCACCATCAAGAATGTCCGCGTTTCCGCAGGTGCTGGATTCGTTGTCGTTCTGACCGGCGACATCATGACCATGCCCGGTCTGCCCCGCGTTCCCGCGGCAGAGGCAATTGATGTGACCGAGGATGGTAAGATCGTAGGACTGTTCTAAATCATAGCCTCTCCCACCGGGAGATGGTGTCCGAAGATGCCTATGGCATCTTCATGGAGAAAGCTGTGCTTTCTCCGGCTGACGGAGAGGGTGTGCGAATTTGGCAGTTTTGCCCTCTCAGTCACTTCGTGACAGCTCTCCCAAAGGGCGAGCCTTCGCGGTATGCGCAGCAAATCAAATAGTTCAGGCTGATGTATCATCACGGTACATCAGCCTGTTGTTTTTGTTATTGCGGCGGACAGCACAAAATTTCATCCTGTCCGAATACGTTTTCTCCGCTGTAAACAGTCAGATCGAGATAGTTTACAATATACTTGCAGATATCCCGATCAGGATCGACATGAATCTCCACGAGATTTTCGCCGTCGTAGCCGCCGCGGTCATACGGCTCCCAATGCGTTCCGGCAACGGAGGTCAGCGGATTTTTCAGAACCACGCGCAGCTCCCCGTCTTCCAGCGCCGCGTCAAAGTATTGCAGAAAAACAGGATCGCCCATTGCCGCAACCAGACCGTCCTGTTCCTTGTCCTCGACAAATACCACGCGGCAGACATTGCCAAGCTCGACGTAAATTCGTTTATAATCAGGCGCATAAAAGCCATTTCCCTTGGTACTGACACCGACTGCGCTGTCATTTGCCTGTTTTTCGCCGAACAACACACCGATCGGAACCGAGAAAATTTCCGCAAGCGTCGGAAACAGCGTTACGTCAGGATACCCGATGCCGCACTCCCATTTGCTGACCGACTGCGGCGAAATGCCGATTTTCTCGGCAAGCACAGTCTGTGACCAGCCGTTTTTCCGTCGCAGCTCCGCGATAATATTGCAGAATCGCTGAAGATCGTATTGCATAAGTATGACCATAACTTTCACATCGTGAAAGTTTCCTTTCTCGTGGATTTGTGGCTGGTTTTGCAACGCATAATCGTTGTTAAAAACAACGAAAGCCGCAAAACACTGTTTGAAAATTCATTTTCAAACATCACTCCTCTCGTTCTGCTCTTATTATAGCACAATCCATCGTGTTTGGCAATCACCGCTCAGTTGTTACGGTTTGCTTCCTCGGCATATTCCCGCATACGGTTCTGCAATGCAAGAAATCTTGCATCCTCACGCAGAAAATCAAAACAGACCCACGAAAAATGTTCCAGAAAACAGTCACAGGTATTGCCGGTGTAGTTTTTTTCGCCGCTGCGCGGATCAAAAAACAGGCGATTCACAAGCGGTGTACAGTAACGGATTGGCTCACCGTTTGACATGTATTCCGTGTCACGGATGCTCCATGCAACGCACTGCTCCAGCGCTTCCAGCGTTTTTTCGGCATCCTGAACCTTTGCATAAGCAGATGCAATGCCGGAATAAGCCATAGCAATCGACCATGCATGACCGATCAAACAGCCATCAGGATGCAGAAGCTTGAACAGATCAATCCCAAGCTGATATGCCGCTACAGTTTCTTCGGTGGTAACGCCGTCTTTTGTAATCATTTCGATTGCCGTCCATCCGGCAGTTCTCAAAAGCTCCATCAGGTACTCCTGACACGCCTTGATGCCTTCCTCACCCTCCAGTACATCCGAACGCAAATCCTCACGCGTGGTGAGCAGACTGCCGCCCATCTCAGCATACTTCAGGGCTTCTTCTTTTTCTCGTCGGCTGGAATGTACCCAACAAAGTGTATAGATCGCGCTGTCACGAATTTTCTGATCGGTCGAATTTTCCAGAATCTTCTCGCCCAATGAATAGATTCGTTCTGCATCCGCATCGGGTGTCGGATAGATACCACGGGCATGGATGGAACGCATCAGATTATTCATGATACGGCAGTCGTTGGGAAACTCATGATAAGCACGCTCCCAAACGCCGATGATCTCCTCAACCAAGCCGTCATGTGCGTACCGATGCACTTCCGCCTGATATGCCTTAAACTTTTCCTCTTTCCGCGCCGTACCGACATCCAGCAGATCGTCAATCGTCACGTCAAAATATGCAGCAATCGCGGGCAGCAGGGTGATATCGGGATACCCCTCTCCGCGCTCCCATTTTCCGACCGACTGAGACGTGATGCCGAGATGCTGTGCCAGCGTCTCCTGCGTGATGTTTTTCTTCTGACGCAGAGAACGCAGGGTGTGCTGTAAACAAATTTCCATTTTGTGATACCTTACCTCATTTCAAAAAGTAACCGGCGCCTGTTCTGATATGATTATATCACAAAACGAAGGATTGTGCAAGAACCGCAAAGGTTGGTTTCGGGTGGATTTTGAAACCGTTGGTTGGATGATGAAGGTGAACGAATCGTGATCGGTGTGAACTCCCTCAGTCACCTTCGGTGCCAGCTCCCTCGGGGAGGGAGCCTTTTTCATGAATCGCCCCTACAAACATAGGCGTTCATCATGAATAAATTTTCCAGCCTCTTTTCCGATTCCCATTGACAAAATGCCCAAAATCAGCTATAATTTTCTTGACGATTACGAACACACTCCCGTTTGGATGCGGGAATACTATAAAGGAAACGAGGAAAAACTGTCATGAAAGAACTGAACCGTGCAGTACAGGTCGCGGTGGAAGAATGGGTCATTCCGACATACCCGATTCCCCCGGCAGAAGAAATGCCGATGTTTGCCGAAACCAGCAACCATCAGGGTACCACCGGCAATCCGTACCCGATGCGTGTTGTCTCCGAGGCAGACGGCGAACACCGCGAGGACAAGCCGTGGACCGTCATCCGGCTGGAAAACGACTATATCCGGCTTGCCATGATTCCGGCGCTCGGCGGACGTGTCTTTGAAGCCTACGACAAGGTCACAGGATACGATTTTCTGTACCGTCAGCACGTCATCAAGCCCGCGCTGATCGGTGCGTACGGCTCGTGGATTTCCGGCGGTATCGAATTCAACTGGCCCTTCCATCACCGCCCGTCCACGCTGATGCCCGTCGACTATGATATCGTCCGTGAGGAAGACGGCTCCGTCATCGTCTGGATGTCCGAGCACGCACCCAATGACCGCACCAAGGGTATGGTCGGTATCGTGCTCCGTCCCGATGCGTCCTATTTTGAAACGCGCGTCTCCGTTGCCAACCGCACACCGCACAAGCACAACTTCCTCTGGTGGGAAAATGCCGCCGTCGCTGTCCACGAGGGCTACCGTCTGGTCTTCCCGCCGGATGTCACATGGGTCCACCATCACAACGACGCCGGACATACGACCTACCCCATCGCACAGGGGCAGTACGGCGCGGACAACATCAAAGAACCGAAGGACATCAGCTGGCACAAGAATTCCCGCCTGGCAACGTCCTATTTTGCCGCTCCGTCCAAGTATGACTTCTTCGGCGGCTATGACTACACAAAGGACTGCGGTGTCCTGCACATCGCCAATCACCATATCTCCCCCGGCAAGAAGATGTTCACCTGGGGTTATGGCTCCAACGCGGACAATTGGGAAAAGAAACTGACCGATTCCGACGGACAGTATGCCGAGCTGATGGCGGGCAGCTACACCGATGACCAGCCTGACTTCACATGGCTGGCGCCCTATGAAACCAAGACCTTCTCGCAGTACTGGTACCCGACGCAGGGCATCGGCTATACCAGCTATGCAACGCTGGATGCCGCTGTTGCGCTTGACCGCGAGGCAAACGAAATCCGCTTCAATGTCACCTCTGCATTTGCACAGGTTTCCGTCATTGTAACAGGTGAGGACGGACGTGTTCTGCTGTCCGAAACCGCCGATATGACGCCGTCTGCCGTCACTGCGTTTGCGCTCGATTATCCGGCAGACGAAAAGCTGACCGTGCTTCTGACAGATGAAGACGGCTATGTCATCCTCTCCTACACCGAGGAATCCCACGACTACATCCACATTCCCAAGGATAACAAGGGCATTCCGAAGCCCGATAAGCTGACCACGCCGTGTGAGCTGGTCAACGCCGGTCAGCACATCGACCAGTACCGCGATCCGCTCTACAAGCCGGACCTCTACTATCTCGAAGCGCTCCGCCGCGACCCGCATTATCTGCCCGCGCTCAAGGCGATGGGCGAATACTACGCGCGCATCACCCGCTATGAAGAAGCGCTCTCCTATCTTGACCGTGCATGGGACATCGAATGCCGATACAACCAGAATCCGGAAGACGGTACTGTCGGCTATCTGCGCGGCATCTGCTTGCGGAATCTCGGAAAGTACGACGAAGCCTATGACGCGCTGTACCGTGCCGCATGGTCGAACAACGTCATTTCTCCTGCCATGGCTGCCATTGCCGCCATCGACGGCCGCCGCCGCGACTATCATCTGATGTATGAGCACGCCTGCGCGGCCATCGAAAAGGAAGCACGTCATCCGATCGCCCATGCCTATGCCGCACTCGCGCTTTACAAGCTCGGCTTTGTCCGTGCCGCAGCTGACACCTGCCGCCGTGCGCTGGAAATCGATCCGCTCAACCATCTGAGCCGCTTTGCGCTGACCGTCATCACCGGCAAGGGCAAGAAGGCGTTCTTTGCGTCCCTGCTCTCTGATCCTGCACAGACTGCCCTTGACATCGGCTTTGATCTTTGGAATGCCGGCATGGTCGCAGAGTGCAAGTCCCTCATCGACGGTGTTCTGACACTGAAGCCGAACCACGCGATGCTTCGTTATACCGCCGCAATGCTGTGCGACGAGCTCGGTGAGGAAACCCGTGCCGCCCGTCACAGAACTGCCGCCGCAAAGGAAAAGATCGTCGATGTCTTCCCGATGCGCGGCGAGGAAATCACCGTTCTCCGTGCCGCACTTGCAAAGAAGCCAAACGACGGCTTTGCGGCATATCTGCTCGGATGCCTTCTCTACAACGCACAGCGCTATGAAGAAGCGGCTTCCCTTTGGGAAATCTCCATCCGCGAAATCCCCGATTTCTACATCCCGTACCGCAACCTCGCGCTGGCTTACTTCAACCATCTCGGTCGGCCTGCCGATGCCCTGCCGCTGATGCGCCGTGCCGTTGAGCTTCATGACGGCGACGCAACCCTGCTCACCGAAATGGCAACCGTCATGCAGAAGCTCGGTACCTCGGGAGATGAAAATGCCGTCTTCCTTGACACGCATAAGCCGGAAAACGTCACCGACCAGATTCAGCTGACCGTTGCGCGCGCGTTCAATGCGGCAGGTCAGTTTGACCGTGCGGAAGCGGCAATGCGTGCGCATACCTTCTCCCCCGGTGAAGGTGCGGAATTCGCAACGGCGGAACCGTATATGTACGCCTGCTTCTCCCGCGGTCGTGTTGCGATGAAGGAAGGTCGTTATGAGGACGCGCTGGAATCTTTCCGTGCGTCGCAGAAGATGCCCGAAAACCTCAATGTCGGCTTCTGGAACGAAAGCGTCATGATGCCGTATATGTATTATGAAGCAGCGGCCCTCAAGGCACTCGGAAAGACCGAAGAAGCGGACGAGATCATCAAGAAGCTCGCCGGTATGAAGGACGTCGGTATGTGGAACATGGGCGGTGAGTTCGTGTACTATTATGCCATGTCCGTGCGCCTCGGCGGCGAGGAAATGCGCGCGCAGAAGATCATGCGCGATGCGATTCTCGGCTGGGAACGTGAGCTTGCGGAAGGCTGTAAGTACCACCGCGTGGTCGGCAGCCTGTATAACTGCTTCGTCGGCGACGGCACAACCAACCGTCTGGCGACCCTCAACGGTATGCTCGGCTATGGCTGTTTGTACAACGGCGACGTCGCGGGTGCGATTGCACACTTTGAAAAGTCGCTGGAACTTTCCCCGTCTGCAAAGATCGCATTTGAGCTGGAGCTTCTCAAAAAGTAAATAGAAATCATCAAACGGGGTTGTTGCATTTGAAAAATCATTGAGCAAATGATAACTCCCTCAGTCAAAAAAAAGACGCAGATGCGTCTTTTTTTTGCCAGCTCCCTCGGCAGAGGGAGCCTAAAATAAGCCTCCCTCTGCCGAGGGAGGTGGGTATGTTATAATATGAAGTGCAACACCCCGCAAAAAAGCAGATGAAACAATAGAATA
>SVRM01000130.1 GCA_015064785.1 Oscillospiraceae bacterium | reverse complement strand
GCAGATCGCACAGAGAAATGTTCTTGTCAACAACCAGACCTTCCATCTGGGAGAACATCGGGGAGTGGGTTGCGTCGTCGTCGGAGCGGAAAACCTTACCGGGAGAGAGAATTTTGATCGGCGGCTTTGCGTTTTCCATGACATGAATCTGACCGGCAGAGGTCTGCGTACGGAGCAGGAATTCGTCAGAGACATAGAAGGTATCCTGCATGTCGCGTGCAGGGTGATCCTTGGGGGTGTTCAGCGCGGTGAAGTTGTAGTAATCGTTTTCGATTTCCTTGCCCTCGTAGATTTCAAAGCCCATACCTGCGAAGATATCAATGAGTTCATTGATAATCATCGTATCGGGGTGCAGTGCGCCGACCTCAGCCTTGACACCGGGCATCGTGACGTCAATCGCTTCGTCCTGGTTCTTTTTTGCAAGCTCGAGTGCCTTGATCTTTTCGTCATAGGCGTCAAAGGTTTCAATGACCCAGACCTTCAACTCGTTGATGATTTTGCCGAATGCGGGCTTTTCTTCCTTGGGAAGGTCCTTCATACCCTTCATCAGCTGGGAAATTTTGCCGTCCTTGTTGTCAAGGAAGGTCTTGCGGAATTCATACAATGCGGCAGAGGAGTCAATTAAGCCGATTTTTTCTTCAATCTCGGCGCGGATGCCGCTTACCATTTCTTCCATCATGGTGCTTGTAATCCTTTCTTTTTGTTGTGATATTGTTCTCGATTTGCAGGAAATCTACAAAAAAGACCCCGTCCCGATTGATTTCAGGACGGGGATCGTACATTCCCGTGGTACCACCTGAATTCCCGGACAAACCGGGCAACTCATACGACAAATTAACGGATGTCAGCCGGGGTGATCTACTGTGCGGAACATCCGCATTTGAACCATCCTGCTCCAAAGGGAAGTGCGCAAACGCGGTCACGGCAACCGCTTCCAGCCGATGGCGGTTGTTCTCTGTGCAGACACGGTGCGTTTTTGCTGCCTTTTTCACTGCATTTCGATATTGAATATAGTATTAGTATATCATATTCAAGTGGAAATTGCAATAGTTTTTTGAAAATTTCGCTGATTTTCGGCCATTTACGCCACTGGGAAAAGTGTACACTGCATTCCTCATCGTATTCGTTTTCATGAATATCATATAACATCACCGATACGCACATCCCGTCTCTTTGATTATCATCAGTTTCCGCTTCATATTATGA
The DNA here is from genome assembly GCA_015064785.1 of Oscillospiraceae bacterium. Classification (GTDB taxonomy): domain Bacteria; phylum Bacillota; class Clostridia; order Oscillospirales; family CAG-272; genus RGIG3925. Next base: position 6,406 of record SVRM01000130.1, on the reverse strand, counting down.
CAGCTCCATCACACGGACCGCTTCTTCCAGTACCGCATCCACATCCTTCTGCACACGGTTCTTCTGCTTTTCAAACATAGATGCAAAATTATCTGAACGATTGGTATACAGTGTGCGGATCCGATTCATCATATCTCCGAACTGGAACAGAAGCCCCGTATCATAAACCGTATTCTCAAAAATCATATCGATCATGGCAGTCGATTCCTCATCCCGGGCAATCTTGGTTTTCAGAACCGTTTCGTATATCTCCGGGTACAGATCAACATAACCGTAGTAGGAAAGAAGCTCCGTCAGAATACCGATTTCCTCAATCCGCTGTGCAGAAACGGGAATCACCGTCAGCGGCAGGACATGCATGGCAACCGGGGTGATATATGCATCTGCGGCATCGAGCTTCGGCATCGGAAGAATCGCAAAATCATCCTCCATCGGTCGGAACTGCGGACCATAATTGATTGTGCCGAGCGAGAACATTGCCTGCCGCTCCATAAACATACCGACCTCGTCCGCATTTGCGTTGTCACTGCGCGTATGGCAATTAAAGGTCTGCGCGTGGTCATACAGACCGTCCCAGACACGCTTCATACGACCGATTGCTTCCTCGGAATCATAGCTGAGTATAAACTCGCCATTATCGTCCAGCGACGCAAGAAGCACACCGGATGCACCGATCAAACCGTCCACCGAATCATGGATGTAGGTAGCGGCGTAATTATCCTGGTTGTCGTTTTTATTATCCGCATTGATGTCCGCTGCATGGTGTTTTCCGTAGGACAGCAGACAGTCCAGCGTCCACTCTCCTGCGTTGACAACTTCATATATATTGCCAAGATCATACTGCTCCAGCAGCTGCAAATTGACATAGGCACAGTTTGCATTGTGCAGACGCAGCATTGTCAGATTGGATACGATTGCAAACGGTACATTGAGTACCTTCAGTGCCGAAAGGGATGCCTGATCGTAATATGGCGCATTAAGATCAATATGCGGCACCGCAGACAGATCCATCAACATTCCGCCGGTGATCATACTCTTGTAATAATTCCCCCGCATCAGCGCAATATCGTAAACATCATCGCCGGCCATCACCGCCTTTTTGAACACATCAAAGCACTGATCGTTGTCAATGAAATCCTCTGCGGCAATTTCGCAGTTATACGCCTCACGGATCGCCAGATTGCGCGCATATGCCGCGTCGTTGAGACTTTCTCCGTTCGTCTCTGCCGGTGCAATATCCTTGATCGCCAGCGGGTCATAATTGTACCAGCCCATGGTCATGACAGTATAGGTCTCGCCTCCGAAATCCATTTCGGGCAGTTTGGGTGCCGGCAAACGATCCTCCTCTGTCACCGATTCCGTCTGAGGCGGCTGCGTCACCGCACCGGTGGTAACAGCCGCTCCAACATCCGTCTGCTGCGCGCAGGAAGCTGTATATGTGATACATACTGCCAACACAGCACTTAAAGCCAATCGCTGTCTGCATCTCATGATTCGATCCCCTCTCTTTCCGCATAATTACACAGGAACATACGGTTTTTATTTTATTATAAACCTTCCCCCCGGGGGAATGTCAATAGCTTTCACAAAAAAACTTGTGATACTGCTCATATTTTTGATCCAGTATCACAAGTGCCGATAAATATTCAATTCGTTTACATCAAGTTTTTTTCCTGCTGTCGATGTAACGGATAATTCCTTCCGCAATCGCCTCCGCAGCCTTCTGCCGCCAGCCTTCATCCAGCATGTTCGCGGCATCGGTTTCATTGGTCACAAAGCCAACCTCACACAGCACCGACGGAACCCCGATCTTTTTGATGACATAAAACGCATCGTCATCCGACATGGTTCGGATCACAGGCGTGGGCGATGCATCCCCCATCGCCAGACCGAATTCGTTTGCAAGGTTCGCCGCAAGACATTCCGCACCGCGGTTTCTGTCTGTCTTCTGCTCCTCGCCGTTGTAATAATACACACGCATACCGGAAATTGAGGGATTGTCCGGCAGGCTGTCACAATGGATGGACACAAACAGATCGATGTCCTGTCCGTTGGCAAGCACTGCACGGTCCTCCGGCGTCAGAAGCACCAAATGGTTCAGCGGCGGTTCTCCACCGTCGGCGGCACTCACCCGCCCTTCCACAGCGTTATCGTCATGCGTCATGATGACATTGATCCCCTGCGCCTGTACCAGAATCTGACGGACACGGAGCGCAATATCCAGATTGACCGTCGCTTCATTGACCGAGCCGAGCAGCGCCGACGATGTTCCGATGTCATCAAACCCGTGACCGGGGTCGATCATGACCGACCATGTATCCGTATAATCGAGCGGCTTATATGCACTGCCCGTAATCGGAACAACCGCAGTCGGTTTATCATCGTCAGGTACCGGTGTCGTGTCCGGTTCTTCGGGTTTCGGTTCCGAAGGCTCGGTATCTGTTGCCGTATCCGTTTCTGCGGCAGTATCCTCTCCAGTCTGTTCTGTGATCGGCGGCAGATCATCTTTTGTCGGTTCATCCTCTGCGCGGTCAAGCAGCCACGCCACAAAGAACACCGAGCCGAGCACCGTCAGCAGAATCAGCACCGCAACAATGCCGAGATTCCGCATCCGTGCGGTACGCTGTCTGCGCGTTTCGCCAAGATACACGCCGCTTTGATATTTTTTCGCCATATCTACTTCTCCGTTTGATTTGATGGTACCAGTATATCATGAAATTTTGTCGGAGATATGAACTGACGCAAAAAAATCGTCAGAAACCCGCACAAGATGACAAAACAGACCCCCGACAGGACTGCACCTGCCAGGGACCTGTTATCATTCATTGCAAATATGCCCGGATACAGGCAAACTGCGCATTCAGCATGTCAAGGTCAATGACACCCTCTCCGTTGAATGCCGTCGCTTCCACCGTGAAATCCCCGGTATATCCGCTGTTACGGACAAACGCGAAAAAACGGTCAAAATCCACATGTCCGCGTCCGATCGGCAGCGTCCGCAGATTGCTCCAGTCCTTATATCCGCCGCCGTAATCGTTGACGTGATAGTGACAGATATGCCCTTCACGCCACAGCCACGCGGATTCGTCGATATACAGACGGTCCAGCTCCTCATGAAATGCTGCCATTTTCGTATCATACACAAAACGGATGTCGGGATACTGCCGGTACAGCTGTACCAGATGCGCAGCGGGACTTTCCACGTTGCAGACAACATTTTCAATCAGCAATTCCAGTCCGCGTGCCTGCGCTGTTTCGAGCAGACGCGGATACGAACGCAGATTGCCTTCAAATTTTGCATCCGACGCAAGTCCGCCCCACAGATGCAGAACGAGCTTCTCTGAGCCAAGGTCTGCAGCTGTTTCGCAGTCATCCGCAAACAGACGGTGTGCCTGTTCGGTTTCCTCGTCGCTGCCCTGACTGAACAGCTCGCCGATACCCTTCTGGCAATGTACAACCGGCACAGACAGATGCTTTGCGCAGATATACCGTTTCACTGCCGCAATGTCGTCATACCAGCGCGGATACAGCATCAGCTCGTATCCGTCACAGGTAAGCGGTCCGACACAGCGGTCAAGAACGGTATAGTCATATCCGTGGACACGTCCGATGAGCGCACCGGTCGAGCATAAAACGCGATACATGGGAACCTCCGCTTACTTTTCCAGCCGGTATTCGATCGTGTATGCTTCTTCAGCGGCAGGCTGGATACGGTACAGAATCGCATCGCCCTGTGCAAGCGTGACATTGATCTGCTTCGTTTCGTCCCAGATGACTTCCTGCTGGCCGGTCACGCGGCTGACCTCGTAAATACGGCTGTTTTCCTTGAGATCAAGCGTAATCGCTGCATCAGCGTCATAGTCGCGGTTCAGTACCATCAGATACTGGTTGCCGTAGGCATCCTCGAACTCGCCGACAGAGACGCGCTTGGGAAGCGTACCTGTCAGATGACGGCTGTCTGCCATCGTTTCCGCAAGTCCCTGCATATGTTCACAGCCAGGCAGCAGATCGTCGGAGTGAATGACATTGACATTTTCCAGTGCCATCAGCGTATTACCGAGCTTAGAGAACTCGCGGTGAATCTTCTTCTGATCTTCAAAGAAGATGTCCGGCTTGCCGTCGGTGGTTACGGTTGCACCGACTGCGGTGAATTGCTGCAATGCCTTTGCGCCGTACAGGACTGCGGCATACATATTCATGCGCACCATCGGGAATGTGAATCTCTTGTACTTCTGATAGTTCTGACCGTGATAGTAAAACCAGATCGGCATCTGATACTTTCTGCCAAGCACACGCATCTGTCCCACATCCAGCCACATATAGGAGTCGTCCAGTTGCTTTTCCTCGGTGTACCAGCGCAGACCGATCGGATAGTAGTCCAGCGACAGCATCGGCGGGTCGATAACCGCGCAGTATCTGTCGAGATAGCCTGCAAATTCGCCGTTGTCCCATTCATAAATGCCGTTATAGCTGGGAATCGCTACGGTAAACGGACAGCGAGTGGGGTCTTCACGCTCGAACATGTCCACCTGACGGCGCGCTTCTTTGAGCTGGTCATCCTTGAACGGCTCATCCCAGATGTAGTAACCGATCGTACGCTTATAGGGTCTGACATGGTCACAGACCGCCTTGATGTCAGCAGGTGTCAGCGGCGCTCTGTCCATCTGATGCAGCTGCATACCGCCGTACAGGGAAAAATCCTGATAAACCAGCTCAAGCCCCAGTTCTTCGCACAGACGCAGTGCTTCCTCTGCCTGCTCATGGCTTGCCCAGCCGATTTCCACCATTGTATAACCGGCATCAGCACAGGTTTCCAGAATGCCGCGCATATTGTCGCCCTTTGCAGAGAATGTGGACAGGACAAAGTTGTCCTGCTGCCACAAACGACGCGGATTGCCGATGGGGTAACGTGCTAAGATTTTATGTTCCATTACAAAAACCTCCTGTTGCTGTTTTTGTTAGTTTGTTTTCCGTCAATCCATGGAATCGAACGCATCGACGATTTTTTCCAGTCTCTTCTTCGCAGCTTTTTCACGTCTTGCAAATGCGGATGCAAAATCCGTGTTGCCATCTGTTGCGAGATTCTGAAAAACACCGGCGATATCAAGACTGGTGTAAACGCGGGCAATATCATAAACGCGATTGGCAAGAGCAATATCGATCATCTCTATCGATTCTTCGTCTCTGGAATATTTACGCTCCAGCGCAACATCATAATAAGCCGGCGTCAGCGTAATATAAGACTGAATTGCCATACCTTCCAGAATCGTCGCTGCGATTTCCGGATCACCGACATTGGGCAGTGTCGCGGTAGAAGAATTGCTCTCACAGTATGTGGTATAAACCTCCTGCGCTTCATCGAATTTTGGAATCGGCAGGACACCGAATTCCGAGTTCATATCGCGCAGACCCATGATATAAGACAAAACCTCGCCATAGAACAGCGCCCGATCCTCCATAAACATGGTACGACCAACCAGAAAATCTGACGGAATGTACGAAACATGATGCGATGTACCCGTAACATTGACAACCTTTTCGAGCACCTGTGTGGTCTTCGCCGAATCGACCTGCAAATACGGAACATGATCTTCATCAAACTCGACATATTTCAGATTGGAGCCATAGAAAAAGGTATTGGGACCGCCGGGTGTCGTTACATAACCGTAACGGTCATATTCATCCATGAGCGCATCACCGTTGACATCTGCGGAGATATCCTTACACATTTCGGAAAATACATCCAGCGTCCACTTACCATCACGGACAAGCTGATACGGTTCCTCCATATCATTGTCGGCAATCAGTTTTTTATTGAACAGCATAATATAGGTAACATCATTATCAAGAAGATTGATATCGCCGCTCATAAAGAAAACCTTGCCGCCGATGCTGATACCGGCAGTGCCCTGATCCCACCACTTTTCCGATATTTGAAGTACATCGTAATCATGGAAATTGAGAAGATAGCCCTCCTGTGCCAGAGAACCTGCATCTATCAGATTCGGAAACGCACAGTGATTGGATGCATCTCCCGCAGAGACCGCCTGTTTGATCGTTGCACCGACAGAGCAGGAATTTGCCTTGATTTCACAGTTGAAACGCTCATTGACGGCAAGATTGCGTTTATAAACGGCATCGTTGATGACATCACCGTCTGCCTCTTCCACATAAACCTCGCCCGTTGAACGGCCAACACCTTCCTGTACGGCGATCACAAATTCCGCACCGCCCAAATCAAGTGCGGGAAGTCCGTCAAACACCGCTTTCTGTTCGGCATATGGGTCCGTTGTTACAGCAGCGGTTTCCGTTCCGATACCGCTGCTGTCTGTCGCTTTCGTGTCATCCGAAACGGCATTGCCGCAGGCGATCAAAGAGGAGGAGAGAAGCAGGGACAAAAGCAGCA
>SVRM01000129.1 GCA_015064785.1 Oscillospiraceae bacterium | reverse complement strand
TATTCACGACCAGTACCGCGACTACTATTATGATGCGCCGTCCTTCTCCTTTGACAATGCGATTATGTATATCGATGGCACGCATCCCTACTGCTCGGTCTGGTACGGCGGTCCGCACAGCTTCCTGTGCGCAGAGCTGGCACCCGATTATGTCCGCCGCAACTACAACACCTTTGAGGAACTTGACATCAAGCTCGACGGCTCGTATCTTGATGTTTTCTCTGTTGTGCGTCTGGACGAATGCTTCAATCCCGATCATCCGATGACAAGAGAGCAGTGCGCACGTGCGCGCCGCGAATGCCTTGATATCCTTTCTGACCGCGGCATCATTCCGTCCTCCGAGGAAGTACTCGGCTGTATCGTCAATTCGCAGGTGCTGTGCCATCATGCGCCGTTCTTCACATCCAACCTCGGCTCCAGAGAAGCGGTCAATGTCGGCATTCCGATTCCGCTTCTGAACCTCGTCTACCATGACTGCGTTGTCATTCCGTGGTTTGGTCTTGATTATAAGGGCGGTTGGGGTATTGCAGGCTCCGATCGCGGTTTCCTGTGGGCGCTTCTGTGCGGTGACACCGTCTACTGCGAGATCCATTCGACCGCAGAGCAGATCGCATACGGAAAGATTGCGCTTGAGCTCAACCGCCGTGTCGCGCTGTGTGATCTCGTTTCTCATGAATTTGTCAACGGCAATCCGAGAGTGCGCCGCTCTGTCTTCTCCGACGGTACGGTGGTCACCGCTGACTTTGACGCGGATACGTTTGCAATTACGTATCCCGATGGCGAGGTTGTGCGCGGATAAGTTGTGAAGACTCCCTCTATGAGGGAGGAAAACCGCTTGCAGTGGAAGGAGTTTATTGATGAATTTTTATATAGCAAAAAACGGCAGTGACACCAATCCCGGCACCAAAGAATCCCCGCTTGCAACCCTTGCAGGCGCACGCGATGCGGTCCGGGCGTGGAAAAAGACGGGTCTTTCCGAACCCGTCACCGTCCACATCGGCGCGGGCGAATACCGCATGGAGGGCATCACCTTTGACAGCCGAGACAGCGGTACGAAGGACTGTCCCATCACCTATGCGGCGGACGGGGATGTCATCCTGCACGGCGGTATTTCTGTCGCACAGGATGCATGGCTTCTGCCGGATGAGGACATGGCATCCCGGTTTTCCGAGGAGGCGCGTCCGCATATCCGGATGATTTCCCTCACCGATCTCGGACTGACACGGGACGACTGGGGCGAGGAAATTGCCATCGGTGCGTATGAAACATCGGCAAAATACGACGATGCACCGAGGGGCTGCGGATGTGAATTTTTCACAGGCGGCAGACGCATGACCAAGGCTCGGTATCCCAACAGTGGATTTGCACAGCTGGAGGCGGTCATGGATGTTGGTGATGTCCGTGAATTTCCGCCGCAGAACTATCACCGCGACTGGTTTGAAAGACGCAATCATCGCGGCGGCGCGTACATCATCGACCGCGAAACAGCAAAACGTGTTGAGTATTGGCAGGAAGCGGACAAGGCCTGGATGTTCGGTTATTTCTATTGGGACTGGGCGGATTCATCGACCCCGGTGACCTTCAAAATCGAAAACCGCGTTGTCTATCCGAAGTTTGTCTCCGGGTTTGCCGCACGTGCAGGCGCGAACTATTACTTCTATAATGTCCCAGAGGAACTTGACAGCGAGGGTGAGTGGTATCTCGACCGCGAGACCGGAAACCTCTATTTTTGGCCGTGGGACGGTGCAGAAACGGCTGATTTCTCCTGCCGCGGTGAGTCGCTTATCACCTGCTGTGACACGCAGTATCTGCACTTTGCCGGTTTTACTGTGATGGCGACCATGGGTGACGGTATCACAGTCACCGGCTGTGATATGCGTCTGGAGGGGTTGACAGTCAAAAACATTGCCGGGACAGCCATCCGTGTCAATGGGATGCGCAATCTGGTTGCCGACTGTGAGATCACACGCACAGGCAAAGGCGGCATTTATGTCACAGGCGGTGACCGCGCAACGCTGACACACGGCGAGAACCGCGTGACAGACAACTACATTCACGATTTCTCGGAAATTTATCTGACCTATCAGGGCGGTATCGATCTGCGCGGGGTTGGCAACATTGCCGATCACAACGAGATCTGCAACAGTCCTCATTCGGCGATTTTCTACGGCGGCAACGAGCATCTGATTGAATATAACGATATCCACGATGTGGTGCTGCTGTCCTCGGATGCAGGCGCGATTTATGCCGGCTTTGACTGGGTGGCGCACGGATGTGTCGTTCGCTATAACCGTTTGCGCGACATCGGAGCCAATGGCTTTACCCCCGACGGCATTTACTGGGATGACGGGCATTCCGGTCAGACGGCATACGGCAACATTCTGATCAACGTCAAAAAGTTCAGTTTTCTGGTCGGCGGCGGCAGAGAGAATCAAGTCATCGGAAATCTGATTGTCGACAGCGGACGGGCGGCTTTGCAGTACGACGACCGCAACCGTGACGGATTTGTCCACGGCGGCTGGGCGCGTGCAGCGACCAACACGCCCGATGCACCGCACTGGAAGCATCTGGAGGAGGTTCCGTACCGCGAGGAGCCCTGGCGTTCGCGCTATCCTTTGATGCAGAAGATCAAAACCTCGTTTGAAACCGATCCCGATGACATCGATTTCCCGATCAATCCGGCGTATTCCAAGATGCGGGACAATGTTGTCATTGCACCGAAGCAGGATATGTATCTGATTGCGGATTCGGTTTATACCTATTCCGAGGTGTGTGACAATACGCTTTACGAAACCCATGAAGCGGCAGGATGGGATGCCGCCATCGGTTGTCTGCGAGAGGACAGCCCGGTTCTTCGTGACCATCCCGCGATAGCCGCAATTCCGTTTGACGAAATCGGACGGAATCCAAACAGAAAGTGAGAAAATAAGTCAATGGAAAAGAATTTCACCTTTGACGGCAGTATGAGCCGTGATGTACTCAACAGCTATTTGTCACGCGCTGTTACGCACATCGGTCTTGGATATGACAATACCGTATATTCCGATACGTTTGAGGATGACATCCGGATGCTGAAAAACGAGGGTGCGAAGTTTATCGGGCGTGCTGCGTTTGTCTGGGCGGAAAGTGTTCCCGATCCGGAGCATTTTGCGTTTGCGAAGAAGCGATTTGCCTATGCACATAAAATTGACCCGGAATTCATCTTCCAGGCGTGTGTGTTTGAATGCATTTACCGTCCGTTTGTGGAGGCGACGCTGATTCCTGCCTATGTCTTTGAGGAATTTGGTTTGCCCGCAGAGAATCGCTGTTTCTCGTTTGATGCGATGAAGCTCGATACCAAGCCGGACGACTATTGGGGAATGTCCGAAACCGGTGTTCCGGACATCACGCGGCTGGAAGCGCAGATGTGGTTCTTCTACCGTGCCGCGGAATATATCCGTGCAGGATGCGAGGCGATCCATCTCGGACAGGTCTGTATGATCGGTGAATACGATACCGATTTTTCCTGCTGGAGGTCGGTCATCGAACGCATCCGCCGCTTCGGTGCGATTCATGCTCGCAGACATTATGTGCTGATCGATGCGCATACGCTTGGTTGGCTGCGGCAGGAGGAAACGATGTTTGACTACAATGCATTTCCGATCCGGCTGAAGGAGGTCATTGACCGTCCGATGGAATGCATCTGTGAGGAAAATTATCTCGATTCGATGTTCAATGAAAAAGACGGACTTTGCCGTCCGTTCATCGTCGAATTTGATAACTTCGGATGTGCCGAGCATCAGGGGCAGCCGTATCTGCACTCCCATTTTGCATGGGGCTACGATGAAATTTCCTGGTTTTATCAGCAGGATGATGACTACCGCCGCATGTTCCTCAATTACATTCACGACTGGGTCCGTGTGCGGTATCCGGAGGGGTGGGTGCAGATGCCGTCCCGCCGCTGTTTGTCCGGTGTCGGCGCAAAGTTCTACTGTGCCAATACGCGTTCCAATGCCTGCCCGCACGGCTGCTCCGATGAGGAAACGATCAAATCCATTTTTGCGCGTTCTTAATAAAGAAGCTCCCGGAGAACAACCGTAATCGGCTGCTCCGGGAGTGTTTTTGTTCGGGAAATCAGTTTTCAAGTGCGGGAAGTTCGCAGAATCTGTGCAGATATGCCGCGATTTCCGCACGGCTTGCGGTCTGTGTCAGGTCGGAAACATCGATGCCAAGACCGTCGAACAGACCAATGCTGACAGCCCACGCGGTCCCCGGTTCTGCCCAGGAAGAGTAGGTATACGCGGTGAGGTCAACGCTGTCTGCGGCAGTGTCGATGCCCTTGGATGATGCATATCGCTGAAGAATCAGCGCTATCTGTTCACGGGTCAGGGAACCGGTCGGGTTATACTGTGTACCGCCGGTACCTTGGACCAGCTTGTTCTGCGCCGCCCAGAGAACGGGGGTATAATACCATGCGCTGTCTGCAACATCGTCAAATGCGACATCCGGGTTCTCGACGGCAGGGGAGCCTTCGATTCTCCACAGCACGGTGACCAGCATACTGCGGTCGGTGAGCATGGCGGGATTAAACTGTTCGTCGCCCGTTCCCTGCATTAGTCCGTGTTCGGTGACGTAAGCGATGTCATCGTAATACCAGTCTTCCGCTTCCAGATCGGCATAGGTATTTTCCCACGGGGTATCTGCCGCGATGATTTGCAGATATTCTGCCTGAACAGTCAGTGTCTCGTCAAGCGGTGTATCTTCGGCATAGGTAAATACGGTTTTGCTGTTGATAGCGTATTTGTACCATGCATCCTCGCCGCCCATTGTCAGATAGCCGAGGCTGAGATTGTTCGTGCCGCCATCTGCTGTGAGTGTGCCGCCGTTCATGGTCAGACCGACGACCAACTGATCCATGGGATGTGCCATGATCGAAATTGCGGATTCGCTATACTTCGCTTCACCGACGCGGACAGAGATATCGCCGCCGTTGATGACAACATCACGCAGAGCGCCGATGCCAAAGCTGCTGCCCGGCGCATTGCCAACCTGTACATCGACTTTGCCGCCGTTGAAGACAATTCCGTCCGTGACACGCATACCGTATGCGGCACCGACAGCTGCATCACCGACACGGATGTTCAGTGTACCGCTGTTGACAGTCAGATAGGACAACTCCATGCCGTAGCAGTAGGAAGAAGGATTGACTGTATCAACTGTCAGCACGCCGTCACCTTCGATGGTCAGTGCACTGTAGCCGTAAATGGCGTAGATCCGCGCATCTGCGTCGTCTGCGTGAATCTTCAGTGTGTTTTCGCCGAGCAGACGCAGAACACGAATCTGTCCGTGATCGAAGCGGATGCCGCTGATGACCTCGGACGAACCGAAAGTATTGAGCGCCTTGGTGTAGGATTCGATGACGGCATTGTTCATGGTCAGGGTCTTTGTCTGTGCATCATAACTGATGTAACCGCCCTTACCAAAGGTAATGCCGCTGCCCGTGATGCTGTTATACATCTCCTCGGTGACGGTAACACCGCCGACGGTAAACGGTTGGGATACAACAACCGGGGTAACAGTAACCTCCGGTATGATCGGCTCCGGTTCGGTTTCCGCCGCTGTGACCGGACAAAAACACAGAATGGTCATGACGGAAAGCAGGATACAGAGCCATGGAAGCTTGATGATTTTCATAGAAAAATCCTCCTGATTTTCATGGATTCCGCAAACGGAATCGCTGTTGTTATTATATCATGGCTTTTCCCAAATTGCAATTCTTTTTGGATAATAACAGAACATTTCAGCGGGAACTTGTGGAAATTGCGATGTGCGGGAAGTTCGCCTGACATGTCCCGATTAAAGATCGTGAATGACCTTGACCGCAATACCCTGTACCGCGCATTCGGTGACAAAAATATCCTGCATCGTCTCATTTTCCGGATGCAGACGGATACGGCGGTGCTGGGCTTCCGGATAGTATCGCTTCAGCGTGGTTTCGTCCTCGACCGTTACAACGGCGATGTCACCCGGACGGGCGGTATTCTGACGGCGGATCAGGACGAGATCGCCCGGATTGATTCCGGCATCGATCATCGATTCTCCAAAGGTACGCAGAAAGAAAAATTCACCGGTACCGGTAAAGGTGGTCGGAAACCGATACGTTTCCAGGATATTCTCCTCGGCGAAGTTGAGCGGACCGCAGGCGATGGACCCGAGCAGCGGTACTGTTGTTGTGTTGTCATCCTCCCCGAGCAGAAAGGCGTTGGAGACGCCGAGAACACCTGCGAGCCGTTCCGTGATTTCCAGACTGCTCGGCATACGGCCTCCAGCCTCATAGTTCTGAACAGAACGTGTGGTGATTCCGGCAAGGGCTGCGAGTTTTTCCTGACTGTATCCGCGTTCCCTGCGCAAGCTCCGCAGACGTGCGGCAAATGTATTCATAATGTACCTCCAAACAACGAAATATCGTTCGCGAACAGTATAACACACAAACGAACGTTTGTCAAGGGTTAGCGGCGGGATTCTGGCAGTTTTGGGAAAGTTTTTGAAATTATGCAAAAATTTTCCGGATTCTATAGCTTTTTGGAGCAGAATGTGGTATAATTAAAAAAAATTGCAAGGAAGCTTTCCTTGAGGAAAGTAACGGTGATAACTATGTCAAATTTGATTCAAGCCTGCCGTATGCAGTATCCCGAAACCATTCCGGTTGATATCGGAATTCTTCCGGCTGCATGGCTGAAATACGGGAAAGAGCTGCAGCGGCTCATCGACGATTATCCGCAGTTTTTCGGCGGAATGAAGAAGGATCTGTCAAAAATCGTGGAAAATCTGCCGGCAAGCTACCGAAAGGGCATTTTCATTGATGAGTGGAACTGTGTCTGGAGCAATGTCTGTGACGGCAATGAAGCCATTGTCACGGGTCATCCGCTGAAATGTGAGGAGGACGTATACGCTCTGAAGATTCCCGAAAACCGGAACGGACGTCTGCCGCACGGCTTTATGTATCTGCGTCTGCTCGACCTCTGCGGTTTTGAGGATGCAATGATTTACTTTGCTGAGGAAGACAAGACCATTGACGTGCTGATTGACAAGGTGCTTGAATACAATCTGTATCAGGTTGCCGCGATTCTGCCGCGTATGGGAGATATCGTCTATTTTGGCGATGACCTCGGAATGCAGTCCGGACTTGCCATCGGTGCGGAAAAGTGGCGCAAGTACCTCGGTCCGTGCTACCGCAAGCTCTACGGTATGATTAAGGCATATAAGCCCGACCAGGTGATTTACATGCATACCGACGGCTGTATTCATGAAATTATGCCGGATCTGGTCGCGTGCGGTGTCGATATCATCAATCCGCAGTACCGTGCGAACGGGCTGGACAATCTGGTTCGTGTGTGCAGACGGGAACAGATCATCACCATCAATCTCGACCTTGACCGCCAGATGTTCCCGCTGGCGACTCGCTCCCAGCTGTTTGACCATGTCGGTGAGTGCGTCGAAGCGCTGTATCTGCCGGAGGGCGGACTTGGACTGAATGTGGAGTTCAACTACGATATGCCGCTGGAAAATATGGCAGCGGTTCTGGATGCCGTTGAAAAATACCGTCATTATAAGGGATAAAACGAAGGGTACTGCAAATTCCGTTTGCAGTACCCTTGATTGGTATAACCAATAAACCCCCGGTTCTACCGGGGGCGAAAAAGCTTTAGCTGAAAGTAATAGACAAAAAATACCTCCTATGATAAAATAAAAGAGGTCTGCCAACCAAATTTATAAAGCATAGGAGGATGTCCAAA
>SVRM01000128.1 GCA_015064785.1 Oscillospiraceae bacterium | reverse complement strand
AATGGCCGCTCTCGTCAACCCGACCGAGATCGTCTGGATCGACGGCTCCGAAGAACAGGCGGAAGCTCTTCGCGCAGAAGCTTGCTCCACCGGCGAGCTCGTTAAGCTCAACCAGGATCTTCTCCCCGGCTGCTATCTGCACAGAACCGCTGTCAACGACGTCGCGCGCGTCGAGGGCAGAACCTTCATCTGCACCTCCAAGAAGGAAGATGCAGGCAACATCAACAACTGGATGGACCCCAAGGAATGCTACGAAACGCTGAACAAGCTGTATAAGAACGCTTATGCAGGCAAGAAGATGTACGTCATTCCCTACTCCATGGGCGTTGTCGGCTCCGACTTTGCAAAGATCGGTATCGAGCTGACCGACTCCATTTACGTCGTTCTGAACATGCTCATCATGACCCGCGTCGGCAAGAACGTCATTGATGCCCTCGGTGATTCCCCCGACTATATCAAGGGTCTTCATGCAGTTGCTGACTGCGACGAGTCCAAGCGTTATATCTGCCACTTCCCGGAAGACAACACCATCTGCTCTGTCAACTCCGGCTACGGCGGAAACGTGCTCCTCGGCAAGAAGTGCTTTGCACTCCGTATCGCTTCCTACCTCGGCCGCAAGGAAGGCTGGATGGCTGAACATATGCTGATCCTCGGTGTTGAATACCCCAACGGCGATGTCAAGTATGTTTCCGCTGCATTCCCGTCCGCATGCGGTAAGACCAACCTCGCAATGCTCATTCCTCCGAAGGCATTCAAGGAAGCAGGCTACAAGGTCTGGACCGTCGGTGACGACATCGCATGGATCCGTATCGGTGAGGACGGCAGACTGTATGCCATCAACCCCGAAAACGGCTTCTTCGGCGTTGCTCCCGGTACCAACGAAAGCTCCAACCCCAACGCTCTGCTGACCACCAAGGAAGGCTGTATCTTCACCAACGTCTGCCACGACCTCGACAACAACACCGTCTGGTGGGAAGGTCTGGACAACAATCCTCCCAAGAACGCGCTCAACTGGAGAGGCGAGAAGTGGGACTACACCAAGTACGACAAGGCAGACAAGGTCGGCACCTCCGGCGCACATCCGAACTCCCGCTTCACCGCGAAGGCTGTCAACTGCCCGTGCCTGTCCTCTGAATTCAACTCCCTGAAGGGTGTTCCGCTGTCCGCAATCGTCTTCGGCGGCCGCCGCGCAAAGACCGCTCCGCTGGTTTACGAATCCCGCAACTGGCAGCACGGTACCTTCGTCGGCTCCATCATGGCATCCGAAACCACCGCAGCTGCATCCGGTGCTGTCGGTGTTGTCCGCCGTGACCCGATGGCAATGCGTCCGTTCGTCGGCTACAACATGGGTGACTACTTCCGTCACTGGCTCGATATGGGCAAGAAGATTCCGAACGCACCGAAGATCTTCCACGTCAACTGGTTCAGAACCGACGACGAAGGTCACTTCATCTGGCCGGGCTTCGGTGACAACCTGAGAGTCCTGCTCTGGATCCTCGACCGCTGCGAAGGCAAGGTTGACGCTGTTGAAACGCCCATCGGCTTTGTTCCGAAGGCGGAAGACATCAACATCGAAGGTCTTGAAGATGTTACCCTCGATACCATCCGTGAACTGCTCACCATCGACAACCAGTCCTGGCTCGATGATGTTGCAAACATCAAGGAATTCTACGCACAGATCGGCGACCGCGTTCCCGCAGAGCTCTACGACGAACTCGCAGTTCTCGAAGCAAACCTGTCCAAGTAATTTTACAGTATCATCACAAGGAGCTGCTTTTGCGGCTCCTTGTTTTGTTAAAGGCTCCCTCTTTGAGGGAGCTGTCATCCGTAGGATGACTGAGGGAGTAAAAATTCGCACTTTCCGAGGGGGTTATCATTGATCCTTTCTCGTAAAGCTCTCACGCAACTCCCTCCACCACTGCGCGGTCACCTCCCTCGGTGAGGGAGGCTTTCCGGTGTCACGCTTTGCGTGACAAATTTCCTCCTGTCTGCGCTGGACAACGCGGCAAATGTGTGGTATACTATACCCATACCAAACCGCAAAAGGAGACACCGCCATGACCCTCGGACAACGCATCGTGCAGATCCGCACCGAACACAGCCTCTCGCAGGAGAGCTTTGCTGAAAAGCTCGGTACGACGCGGCAGACCGTGTCGCGCTGGGAGCTTGACCAGACGTATCCGACGCTTGACCACATCGTGCGCATCAGCCGCATCTTCTCCGTCACCACCGATTCGATCCTCCGCGACGGCATCAGTACGTTTGACGAGGAAACGCCGTACTTTTCCTGCGGTGTTTTTCGCGGACGGGACTGCGAGATCGTCGAGACGGAACGCTTTGCACTCAAGCTGTACCACAGTGCCGACAAAACCCGGCTCGGGGCGGTGCTGTATCGCGGCTTTGAACAAAGCAAGCGTCTGACAGCAATCTGCGAGTATGATCTGACCACGCAAACCACGGAATATGCCTATCTTGTCGACGGATGTGAGCCGCATACCGCTGTTTGCAACAGTGAACGGATGGCAGAACAGCTCACCGCACCGTACAACCCCGACGAAACGCGCCCGCTGCGCCGACTGGAAGCGTTTTCGGTCGACCGGGAACATACGCCCCGTCCGACCGTCAGAGAAGCCGGAATTCCGGGATGCCTCAACGCATGGCGCATGGGCGACAGCTATACAGCAGACCATGACCGGATGCATTTCCTCCTCTGCACAGGCAAAACCAGCTATGTTTTCACAATCGATTTCCAGGATACCAATATCTACTGCGGCGCGTCCTATGACCTTGCCTTCGATCTGGGGCTGTTCGGCGGACCGCAATTCTTCCGCATCCGCAATTACCGGGATAATTCCGAACCGTTCTGCGGCTTTCATGCCGATTTCACCTGCACCTGCCCCGAACTCCGCATCCCGACGGAACAGTGTGTCCTCGGTCAGTACATCAGCACGCGGGAGGGTCTCATGTGGTGCGTCAAGCGGTATACCGATGACGAAATCGTCTTACAGGGCTGCGGGGAGGATGAATATATTTACCGTCGGGACGATGCCAAAACCGAGCGGTTTGTCGTGGATAAATCAGGCGAATGCGGTTGATGGAAGCGCTGATGGTGTGGGTACCGCATCCAAGCCTTCCCTGGTGAGGGAAGGTGTCGCGCCGAAGGCGTGACGGATGAGTCGTTCTTTTGTTACTTTCTGTGCATAAATGAGACATAAAATATTTCATCTAAGAATTGTATCGTTCTCGTTCCCTGATGCTCGATCGCCTTGCCTCTGTCTTAACGACTCATCCGTCTTTTGACAAAAACGCCTTCGCGTTTTTATCAAAATCCACCTTCCCTCACCAGGGAAGGCTTGAACCGAGCACAAACCCTCATCTTTTCCTCTGAACAAAAGGAGACATCCTATGATCCCATCCAAAATTTCTCCCTCCATGATGTGCGCAGACCTCGCAGCGCTGCCCGAAACGCTGGCGGTCTTTGCCGACACCGATATCGAATACCTGCACATGGACGTCATGGACGGTCACTTTGTTGAAAACCTGTGTCTTGGCACCGATTTTTGCCGTCAGATACGAAAAATGACCGCGATTCCGCTCGATTACCATCTGATGATTACCGAGCCGGAGAAAAAGCTCTCCTGGTTTGACATTCAGCCCGGTGACATCGTCGCCGTCCATGCCGAGGCCACGCATCATCTGCAGAAGACCCTCACCGCCATCCGTGCGCGCGGCGCGCATCCGTTTGCGGCACTGAATCCGGCAACGCCGCTGTCGGCGCTCGACTATGTGCTCGATGTCCTCGACGGCGTGCTCATCATGACCGTCAATCCCGGATTTGCCGGACAGAAGCTGATTCCGGCAACGCTTGACAAGATCGCCGACTGCCGCCGTTTCCTCGATGCGCACGGATATTCTGACATCGTCATTGAGGTCGACGGCAATGTCAGCTTTGAAAACGCGATCAAAATGCGTGCGGCAGGTGCGGATCTGTTCGTCGCAGGTACTTCATCGGTATTTGCAAAAGACGGAGATCTGCTGACAAATATTGAAAAATTCAGAGAGGCGATTCGGTGAAAATCTGTCGTATATCGTTGCTTTTTCCTGTGTTTTGATGTATAATATATATATCACGAAAGAAACAGAGGAGCCGGTATGAACACAGAATCCTCATTCAGCTGGGAAAAACCAATGCTGGATACAGACGGACAAATTGACCATTTGTTAAAAAAAGGCATTTCGTTTCATCTTATGTCCGAATCAGATGCAAGAGCCTATCTCGAAAAGCACAATAATTATTTCAGACTACGGTCATACCGAAAGAACTTCGATAAACATCCCGCCGGCATCAATCAAGGGAAATACATCGGTTTGGATTTTGCGATGCTGGTCGATTTATCTGTCATTGATATGCGCTTGCGATATGTTCTGTTAACATTGGTTTTGGATGTAGAGCACTTTTCTAAAGTACTTCTGCTGAAGACCGTCACTCAAACAGAGGAAGACGGATATCAGATCGTTGCTGATTATATCCAAGCGCTTGACGATACCGATAAGCTGCTCAACACCTCGCGTTTATCCTATTTGTTTCATGAACTTGACAGAAGCAAAAATAATCCTTATTGCGGCGGTATCATCAATAAGTATCACGGAAATTATCCGATATGGGCTTTTGTTGAAGTCATTCCGATGGGAAGTTATATTCATTTTTTTGAATTTTGCTCCAATCGTCTGGATAATCGTACACTCAAAGACATTGTCCCGCTTCTGAAAACCGTCAAAGACTTGCGGAATGCGGCTGCGCACAGTAATTGTATTCTGTATGATATGGGCACACAGGATGCACGGTATAAATCAGACTATGCGATGATTCAAAAACTGTCTTCCATCTCCAAGACAACACGAACCAAAAAACTCGGCAACGAAAGAACCAGACAAATCACAACACTTCTTTATGCGCATAGTCTGATTGTCAGCAGTGAAGGCGTTCACCAACGTGCCGCACATGACTTGCAGGAAATCGTGGAAAGAATGAATCGTAATATCCATTATTATGCCAACAATGATCTTATATTAACAAATTTTGAATTTTTTCAAAAAGTGGTTGACATTTTGTTTCAATAAGCATATAATATTAGTACATAGAAAAAACATAACGTTTTTGCAAGAGTGGGGTTGCGTATGCGATTTCGCTCTATTTTTTTATATCAACATCATCAAGGAGCATCACCATGACCTACACCCTCGATTCCCTCATGTGCCGCGACGGCTTTACCTGCGCCTGCGGCAAACGTCATTTCGGACAGCTCTCCGACTGCATCATCGGAGAAGGTGCGCTGCACCGCCTGCCGGACATCCTCCAAAAATACAGTGCCAACCGTCCCTTTGTCCTCTGTGACCGCGAAACGTATGCGGCAGCAGGCGAGGCTGTCTGCGCCATTCTCGATCAGACCGGTATTGCATATACCCTGCACATCATCCGCCGCACCCGTCCGGCACCGGATGAAAAGATCGTCGGCGAGGCATTCATGTTCTGCCCTCCTGACGCTGATGCAGTCATTGCGGTCGGCGGCGGCGTCATCAACGACACCGGCAAGATCGTGTCCGCACAGAAGCACATCCCCGACATCTACGTCTCCACCGCACCGTCGATGGACGGCTTTGCATCGGCTTCCTCGTCGATGGAGCGCGAAGGACTGAAGGTTTCGCTGAATTCCAAATGCCCGGATGTTGTCATCGGAGATGCCGCTGTCCTTGCCGCCGCACCGCGCCATATGATCGTCTCCGGCATCGGCGATATGATGGCAAAATACGTCTCGCTCGTCGAATGGCAGATCGCCGCACGGCTCGTCGGTGAATACTACTGCGAAACGGTTGCCGATATTGTCCGTTCCTCGCTGGAAACCGTCCGTACCTGTGCCGCAGATGCTGTTTTGGGCGACAAAACCGCCGTCTGCCGTCTTGCCGAAGCACTCGTCATCTCCGGGCTGGCCATGAACTACGCAGGACTGTCGCGTCCGGCATCGGGCATGGAGCACTACATTTCCCACATCATGGATATGCGCGCGCTGGCATTCGGAACCCCCTGTGAGCTGCACGGCATTCAGGCAGGGCTCGGCACGCTTCTGACCGTCCGCGGCTACGAATGGCTGCGCCGTCAGACCCCCGACCGCGAAAAAGCACTTGCATATGTGCGCCGTTTCGACCTTGACGCCTGGTTTGACACCCTCCGCCAGGGTCTCGACGAGGGTGCCGCCGCAATGATCGCAGGAGAGCAGAGAGAGCACAAATACGATGCGGACAAACACGCAGAACGGCTCGAGAAGCTGCTTGCCGATTGGGATGCAATCACCGCGCTGATCGATACACTGCCGTCATCGCAGGCGCTTGCGCAATTCTATACCGCCATCGGTCATCCGCTGTCGTGTCTGGAATACGGGCTGTCCGAGGACGAAATCCGCTTTGCGTTCACAGCAGCCAAGGACATCCGCGACAAGTACGTCCTCGGGCGGCTTCTGTGGGATCTCGGACTGCTCGACGAAGCGGCGGGGGAATTACAGATCGGGTGAGATGCGGGCGGGGCGGTCTACAATACCCGTATGGGCGTCCACCCCGTTTGCAGGGACAGATGTCCCGTATTTCAATGCAGACACTGGGACAGTCGAGGACGCCTGTCCCTACAATGTATCGAAACAACTGCGTATCCCGCAAAATCCCTCTTGACAAAATGCGCAGAATGCGGTATAATATATCCGTGTTCGACAGAACACAGTGAAACCGCAACAGTTGAACATCAGGGGTGCTGTTTTTGCAAACGGCTGAGATCGGATCTGCAGGTCCGGAACCCTCTAACCTGATTTGGATAATACCAGCGTAGGGAGCAATGGTTCGATAACAAGAGTGTTTGCCGGCACATCCTCTTTGAAACGACATTCCGCACGGGTATCATCTGTGCGGAATTTTTATATGCATCAAGGAGAATTACCATGTCAAACACAAAGAAAAGACCCAATCTGCGCGCAATGATCGAATGTGCGATCATGGTTGCACTTGCAACCGTTCTGTCCATGATCAAGCTGTACGAGGCACCGCTCGGCGGCTCGGTCACACTGCTCTCCATGCTTCCCGTCTCTGTCCTGTCCATCCGTCTGGGACTGTCATGGGGACTTGCAGGCGGCTTTCTGTACGCCATGATCCAGATGTTCCTCGATCTTGCCAAGGTCATCTCGTGGGGTCTGACACCCGCGGCGCTCATCGGCTGTATCATTTTCGACTATCTGCTGGCGTTCACCGTCATCGGTCTTGCGGGATTGTTCCGCCGAAACGGTCGTATCGGCATGATTTTGGGCATCGCACTGGCGCTGTTCGGCCGCTTCTGCTCGCATCTTGTCTCCGGTACGCTGATTTTTGATATCTGGATGCCGGACGGCTGGGGCAATCCGTTCGTTTACTCCATCGCGTATAACGGCGCGTATATGCTCCCCGAGCTGGTTTTCACCGTTGCGGCTGTCATGATCCTGACCAAAACACCGGCGTTCCGGCGCGTGCTGACCAAAACCTGAGTGTCTCCTGTATCCCCAAACACCGTGCATCTTGTACAAAAGGTGCACGGTGTTTTTGTCGATATCAACCAAGCATTTTGGCATCTGAATCCTTTTTTACTTATTTTTACATCTTGTTCATGTCACAGTCAAAAAGACAAGCTATACTAAAATCGAAAACACAATTACCAAAATATTCCTTGAGAATAGAAAGGATTTGTTATGAAACGGTTCCTTGGTCTTGTTTTACTGCTCACATGCCTGTTTTGTTCCTGTCATACAACACCTCCCGCCCCTCCTGCCGCACCGGACAGCACCGCCGCGGTGGAATCGGTC
>SVRM01000010.1 GCA_015064785.1 Oscillospiraceae bacterium | reverse complement strand
ATATGTATCTGGATCTGAACTGCAGCTATGACTTTGGCGGTTCGTTCGTCCTGCTGCGCGATGTCACGATGGGTAAAAAAGATGACTTTGTGTCCAGATGGAAAAAATTAGAAAACCGTGCAAACGCACAGCTGGACAAGCTGTATGAACAGTTCACCGCGATAGAGGCGGAAGGCTGATCGTCTCCGACTGACATTGTGCCATAGCATTTAAGACTGAAAAAGATCTGTATCCGGGACTCTTTCGCCGGGATACAGATCTTTTTTCATGTGAAACTACTATATCAGTTTTACGGTTTGACACTGCATATCCGGAAATTTCGGCTCCGGCTTGCTGTGTCTTTGGTGAAAAGCGTCCGATCAGACAGAAAACTCCGACCGATCAATGACATTCTGCTGCAAATCTGGGGAAATATTACAGAAATAATCACTGTAGCCGCCGACGCGGACGATCAGATTTTTGTACTGCACGGGGTTCTTCTGTGGCGCAAACAGTTGTCGATCAAGCACATTGATCGACAACTGCTGTCCGCCGGTGGCAAAGTAGGTCTTTGCCATCATGATAAACGTTTCAATGCTTTTTTTCGTCGCAAACAGTTTTTTGTCAAACTTATAAAGTGCCTTTCTTCGAAAGACATCAATGAGGCAATGAAAGCCAACAAGTCTTCCGAAAATGTTCAAAAATTTATGCTATAATGGTTCCGAAGAGTCAACACACTACAGAACCCGTGGAGGTGATTGGCGGGATTAACCCCGCAAACTTATATGGTGTCGGTCATCTGTAAAGGCATCAACGAATGGCGCAAAAAACAGCCCGAAAACTTATCTCTTACGAATCATACTCGATTTCGCCGGATGACCAGTCCCTGTTGATTCTCCAAATACATGGCTGGGAGGAACACCATGTTTAAGATTTTCCGCAGAATTAAGGCAAGACGCGGTCACAAAAAAGCGATTATCGCCATTTGCAGAATGATCCTTACTGCTATCTGGCATATCCTCTCTAAACTCGAACCGTATCCCTCCGACGGTTTTGTGACCGTGCGTCCTGCAAAATCTAATAAAGTGCTTTCTACTGCACAGGCTCTCAATCTCTTAAAGTCCAGAGATTACATTATCAAGGATGATGTTCCTTCCACTGTTTCGTAACTCCTCTGTATAATTTTTTTGGCTGTCTCTCGACAGTCTTTTTGTCATACCTTTCTCTATTCCCTCGCTTTGTGGAGCAATTCAAACTTAGTCCTCCTTTATTTGATGTCGTATCATATGTAATACATGCTCTGACAAATGATATCTGCTGTGTGAATCTGTTATCTTAATTATACAGAATAAACACAAACTTGTCAAGAAAAAGCGTACGGAAGATACAGGTATGAAAAAAATATACCTCTTCCTTGACATGCGAAGTAAGGTATGCTAAAATGAGAACAGAACATCCGGTGTGTTTGACCCCAATTATGATTATGAAGGAGAAAAATATGCAGTTGTATAAGGAGAATGAGCGTGTCGTATATATCGGCGATACAATGGAAAATCTTTCATGGGGCTGGGTACAGTTTCCGAAGCTCTATCCGATGAAAAACGGAAATATCGGAATGTATATCCACGATGATGACGATTCGTGGGTCTGTCTGGATGGGGATACTGCCGGAAAATGGATGGTCACCGAAGATTGCGGTGCAAGCTGGAGTCCGGCGACAAAGGAAGACAAGGATATGATGGGAACACAGCTGCCAAACGGCGATGTCCTGCGCTCTATGCCCAATCCTCCGGAAAGTCTGGTCGGAGTGAAGGAAGCACCATGGTCTTTTGCGACATATCATCTGCCAACAGACGAGCTGATTCCACAGAAACCGGAGGATAAAAACCAGCTTCCGTTCCCGATCACGACATACACCGATATTTTCGGCTTAAAATATAAGGTTTACTTTCTTGACTCAATTCACGATCACATGATCGAAAAGCGCTTCTGCTTCCATCGTCTGAGGAACGGTGAGAGTGAAGGTGGACAAGTATATGCCGGGGTCGATTGGAAATACCGCACAACGGTGAGCTTCTCACCGTCCCATGCGACACGCAAGGATCTGGAATCGGTTATGCTCAATAATGCCGGATTGTATACCTGCCGTGATGTCGAGGTTGCACCGGACGGTTCTCTTTATCTTGCGCATTATCGCGGGAACGGTACCAACCCGTTTACCGGCGTGTATGAGGGAACGACCAATGCCTATATCCTGCATTCAGATGACAATGGAGAAACATGGCAGCTGCGCGGTTACATTCCCTACAAGGAACCTGATGAGACGCGAGATCCGCTGGCACATCTGAAAAACGGATTCTGTGAGCCGAAGCTCGCGTTTACGCCCGACGGTTCGATACTGTGCATTCTGCGTACCTGCGATGTGTTCCGCGGAGCGCCGGAATGGGGACCGACATATCTGTCCCGCTCTGAGGACGGTGGCTATACCTGGTCAAAGCCGGAGTACTTTCATGATCGCGGCGCACTTCCGCAGTTAATACAGCTGAAAAACGGCGTGACGCTGGCAGTCATCACCCGTCCGGGCATTTATGTCTATGCAAGCTGCGACAGCGGCCGCACATGGTCGGATGCACTTGAGGTCATGACCGACGGGGACCGCAGCGTTCTTGCCAATCATCCGCCTGCACGCCCGAATTTCCACCAATGGGCGGGCAGCTGCTGCAACTGCACGATTCTGCCGATTGCAGATGACCGCGCACTGCTTGCGTTCAGCGATTTTTATGTCCCAGACAGCGACGGCATCAAGCGCAAGGGCATAAAAACTGTTGAGATTATTGTATTCTGACATAACATTGGTGAGAGGCGCACCTGTTCGCTGTAAGCAAAATGACATCCGTGGTGGAACGTGTACAGAAGGCGAGCGCATCAGCAGTGTGTTCCATGACCGGCTTGATGGTTTTCAGCGGGCAGGCAAAGACGGCAATCTCAGCTGCGGCATCCGGAGCGACTGTTGTCAGATATCCCAAGATGTCCTGATCGTTTCCGCGGCGGTACAGACATTTTTTGTATGTGACACTGTGTGTGACCATCCGGGTTTCCTCCACTGAGACAAGGGCAAGCGGTCCGTTTTTGGCGCGATCTTCTTCATAGGAGACAAGCGGATTTTAGGCAAGGAGTTGTTCATATAGGCGTATGATGATATCATCTCTTTTCAGGGGGGCTGTATTCATTATACTATATTTGTGCGTGAATATCAACAGAAGTTTTGTTTGACCGGGGGAGATAGGATGAAAATTTGTTTTTCGTAAATGCAATTTCGATCAAACAAACGAAAAATCTTCCGCAAAGCATTGTAATTCTCCGGTGTTTCTGTTATAATGGTTTCAACGAAAAACATGTCGGAGGAACGTCCTATGATATCATCCCCTTACCGAAAGCCACGCATCACACCGCCGGGCGAGCATCCGCGCGTGATGCTCCGCAGACGCGATTTTGACCGGATCAGAAACAATATGACCTTGCCCGAATGCGAGCGGGAATACGCGCAGTGGAAATTCCTGTGCGAAAAGAATCTCGCGGAATATGAAGATGCATTTGTGAGCGGAAATTATCACAGTCAGCTTTGCATCGTGCTGGAGGCAAAGGCGCTGGCGGCACTTCTGACGGATGACCGGGCAGGTGCGGAGACGGTCGTTTCCGCAAGTCTGCGTCTGGCGGCAAACTACAATCCGCAGAGTGATAAACTGATGAAGGCGCGGTTCGGCGGGCATGTGGTACACACCTGCGCCCTGTGCTACGACTGGCTGTATCCATATTTTTCCGAAGAACAGCGGCAGGAAATGATCGGCTGCTGTGAAACCATTCTGTCATCAACACTGGAAATGGGTTATCCGCCGACCAAGCAGTCTCCCATCGGCTCCCATGCGGCAGAAGCACAGCTGATGCGCGACTGCCTGAGCTTTTCGATTGCCGTTTATGATGAGCGTCCGGATATTTACGACTTTTGCGCCGGACGGATTCTCGACGAATATGTTCCGACCTACGAATTCTTTTACCGCGCTCGTTATCAGCTGCAAGGTCCGTCCTATGGCGGCTACCGCTATTGCTTTGCGGCATGGTGTCAGCTTCTGTTTGCGGCGATGAGCGGTGAAAAAGTTTTTGATGAGAACTTTGACAACATGGCGGAATCGCTGTTCTACCTGCTCCGTCCGGATGGGGAATACATGCGCATTGCCGACGATTTCGGAGAAAGCAAGGGCAAGGACAGCTACACGAAGCGCTCGCCTGCCACGGTACCGATGTTCTTCGCCGGTGCGCTGACCGGCAGAGAGATGTATCGCTCTCACTATTTCAATCACTACCATCCGCTGTTTCTGGTTCCCGATAAATACGGAAGGGACTATTATATCGACGGTTCCTTCAGCGAGGGAATGCTGTCCCCGACGGTCTTTTTGATTTTTAATCGCTTTACACCGCCCAAGCCGTCTGAACAGCTGCCGTCTGCGCGGTATTTCGGAACGCCTGCCGGCATCACGCTTTACAAAAAGGACGATACCCTGCTGATTATGAAAATCGGCGAATATTTTTCCACGGCACACGACCATTATGACTGCGGTCATTTTGAAATTTACCACCGCGGGATTCTCGCCTCCGACAGCGGCTACTATGACTGGTTCGGTTGTGAGCATCACTATAACTATCTGAACCGTACTTATGCGCACAACTGCCTGACTGTTTCCGATCCGGCGAAAATCGGAACGACAATTCCGTTCTGGGGAAGACCGGATGCAGTTTATGACGGCGGACAGCTGATTCTGAATGAAAGCTGGGAGGTCCCGGACCTGATGACGATGCAGTCAGATTACCGCCGCGGTGTTGTTATGTCCCACACGGAACGGGAGGATTTCGTTTCCATCACGGGCGATCTGACCGTGCCGTATCGGGAAAGCTGTGCGTCGTATATCCGAACCATGACATTTGAGCCGGGGACCGGGGAGTGCGGTGTGTTCACGGTAGAGGATACCTTGACGGCACTCGATGCCTCGTTTATCAAACAGTTCCATGTTCACTGTCAGGCAGAACCGGCACTGATTGGTGACCGCCAATTCGTCATAGAAAACGGCGGCGGACGGCTGCTGTGTACGGTTCTGGAACCCGAAAACTGCAGAATTGAGGCCATCGGCGGGGAAAACATGGAATTCTCCCTTGGCGGCGTCAATCATCCGCGCAATGAAAAAAGCCTTCACAACGGCATCAATCCCAATGTCAATGACGATGAAGGCGGCTGGGGCAGAATTACGGTTACAGCGCTGGAGAAACGGAAGGAAGAGAGGTTCCTTGTCCGGTTTGAACTGCAAACGGTCTGATTCCCCGGGGTGAGGGACAAGATTCATGAAAGGACGGTTTTCGCCGGAGAAAGCCGATGCAATCAAAATGATGAAACACAATCGAACATTACTTCTTTCACTGGCTGTACTTTTGCTGATGTCCTCCTGTCATGCGGGGACTGCGCAGCCCGGTGAAGCAACCACTGCGTTACCGATCACGGACGGGGTGACGGTGCAGACGGAAGCATCTGCTGATGACCGCACGGCAATCCCCGACAATCTCCCCGCCGATCTGGATTTTGAAGGACGCAGCTTCGGGATTTATGCCTATGAGGAAGCCGCAAAATATACCATCGGTCTGGAGAATGCCGCCGGAGATATTGTCAATGATGCGGTTATTGCGCGCAATCTTGCGGTTGAGGAGCGGCTGAACATCACATTGGATCAGATCTCTCAGCCCAATGGCAGCATCAACTCGATTTCGTCCCTGCTGATGGCAGGCGATCAGACATATGATCTGTTCATTGCTTACCAGTATGAACTGGCACCGTTGATTTCCCGCGGGGGACTATACAATCTGTACCATCTCGATCACGTGGATTTTTCACAGCCATGGTGGTGGGAAGACTACATGACCCAGCTTCAGCTCGGGGAGACATCCCGCTTCTTTGCGGTCGGTGATTACTTTATCCGTGCGCTGATGTACGCGCATACGGTATATTTCAACAAAGCGCTGTATGCCGAATATGCCGATCATGCCGACGGATTATACGAGGCGGTGCTGGACGGCAGCTGGACATTTGAGCGGATGGCGGGAATCAGCCGTGATGTCTGGTCCGATCTGAACAACAACGGCAGAACCGACGGCGATGATATGCTCGGCTATGTGACATACCGCACCACAGGTACTGTTGACCCGTTTGTTTACAGCACGGATATTCCGTTTGCCCGCCGCACAGGTGAGGGATCTGTGGAGCTGACCCTACAGCAGGAAGATGCGGTGACGCTTGCAGAACGTTTGTCGGAATTCTTCTGGCAGGCCGGCAGTTTTTCCGGCACGGAAAGCTCGACCGATGCAACGCGAATTTTCTCCGAGGGCCGGTCCATGTTCTGGTGTGCGCATCTCAGCGGTGCGAAATATCTGCGAGACATGAAGGATGACTTCGGCATGATTCCGTATCCGAAGTTTGACGAAGAACAGGAACAGTACCGGTCATTGGTGCATGATGCCGCGTCCATCGGTGCGGTCAATGCAAGCTCGGTCAATATTGATATGACCGGTGCGATTCTGGAGGCGATGTGTGCCGAAACCTATCGGTCTGTTACGCCGGTCTGGTATGAAACCGCGACCAAGATCAAGTATTCCCGCGATGATGTCTCGTCGCAGATGATCGATCTGATTCACGATACGATTACTACCAATTTCATTTACGCATACAATTATGCGCTGAACGGCATCGGTATGATCTACCGTGATCTCGTTACCGGGCAGTCGTCGGATTACACCTCCTCGGTGGAAAAGCTCCGCCGCGGTGCGGAACGGAAGCTGGAAGAGCTGTACGAGGCATTCGAGGAAAACAACTGACTGCGGCTGTTTGTTTGCCGGCAGGACCATGTTTCACAAAATAAAACCGAGGTGCTGCGGATTTTTGCAGCACCTCGTGTGATGTTGTCGGGGGATTAACAGCTTGTATATTCTGCGCAGGCGCGGATATATGCAACAATATTTTCCACCGGGACATCCGGTTCGAGCAGATGTGTCGGAGCAACGAACAGCCCGCCTTTTTTGCCTGCGATATCGAGGTTTTCAAAAACCTTCTGCCGGACTTCGGCGGGTGTGCCGAACGGCATGGTGGACTGTGTGCCGATGGTACCGTGGAAGGACAGCCGGTCACCGTATTCGCGGTGAATGGCGCGGAATTCCATGCTTTCCGGCTGCACGGGATTGAGAACGTCGATGCCGGCATCGATCAGATGCGGAATCAGCTCGTTGATATGACCGCAGGAATGGTAAATGATGATGATGTCCGGCTTGATTGCCTTTGCCGCATCGATCAGCCGCTTCAGACGCGGCTTCAGCCAGGCACAGTACAGCTCCTCGCTCATCATGATTGTGTGCTGCATACCGATGTCATCCCCGAAATACACGGAATCCACGCCGGCACGTGCAAGGCTTTCCATCTGCTGTACCGCAATATCCGTGACGCGGTCCAGAAGAATTTCCGCCATCGGATCCTCACTCATCATATCACAGAACAGATTCTCCATGCCGCGCAGATACCATGCCTGTTCCCAGATTGAGCAGCCGAGGTCGCCCTGTACTGCCTTTCCGGCTGCATGGAGGGCTTCTGTCCGTGCCTTCTGCGCTTCAGCACCTTCGGCGGAGAACACCGGGAACGGATAGGATGCAAACTGTTCGAGCGAGTCGAAAGCCTCCATCGGATGACGCATATGGGTCATATGAAATGCCGCCGCAGAGCCAGGTTCATGTGCGACACCCCACCGGTCGATGTTCGATCCCGGCTTGAGCGGTTTCTGATCAAAATACGGCAGAAATGTATCAGAGGACGCACAGATCATCGGCAGAGCACCGACATGCGACGGTCCCTCCGGAATGAACAGCGCATGTGTTTCCAGATATTCGTTGAAGCGTGCCTGCAAGCTCGGACACATGCTGAAATGAACGGGCATATATTCGTAGCCCTGCCGTCTGGCAATGGCAAGATAATTCTCACGGTTGGTCATGATAAGAGGTTCTCCTTTGAATGAATGGGTATCCGTCACGGCGGAATGCGTTTCTGCTATCATTATAGCACAGATCCGTCGGAGACGCAAGAGGGTTGAGACAAATCGATAAAAACACCGCATCGGCGATTGGATTCTCCGATGCGGTGTTCAATCATAAAGATCAAAACAGCAGGTGATACCAGGCAAATGCGTTTGCAATGCCGACGATGATGCCGGCTGCAACCTGTACCGGCGTATGCCCGACAAACTCCTTGAGCTTGACCTCCGGCAGCTTTTCGGTGGTCAGCATATCGATGATCTCAATCAGGTCATTGAGCACTTCCGCTTGTTTGCCCGTTTCCAGACGGACACCCATGGCATCGTGGCAGACGATGATGGCAAGCACCGCCGCGATGGCAAACTGAAAGGAGCCGCAGCCGTAAACCAGCGCGGACAGAACCGCCAGAGAGGTTACGGTCGCAGAATGTCCGGAGGGCATACCGCCGTCGCCGAACATACGCGTGATATCGAATTTTCGGTTGATGACAGCATGAATGATCGTTTTCAGAACCTGTGCCGTGAACCATGCAAGCATCGGAATAATCAGAAACGGGTTTTGAAGCAGCGCGGTAAGCCAGTTCATAAGCATTTTGCTCCTTGTGATAAGATTGTTATAGTATACCACGCAGATGTGTCATAAATGTTTTTGAATTGTTGCGGTTTTGTGAATACAAACGGTGATTTTCCATTTTTCCACGAAAATACTTTGTCGGTTTCCATAGATTTCGGTTGACAATACAGTGGTTTTCGTGTATAATTTACTAAAGAGAATTTGTATATGAAAAGAATCTTTGATGGGGTTGTTGCAAGTTGAAAACTTGCGGCAGGTATTCAACCTGCGACAGCCACGGGGTCACGAAGTGACCCGAATTTCCCGGTTTTCATGCCGGTCCGCAGTCAGACTGCGGGTCTTCGCATATGAAAATGCCCCTCGGATGAGGGGCAAGGGAGAACTTCCGGACTGCATTCATGCAGTCCCTTGGGCTGAGGCACGTAAGTGCAATAGCCCGGTTCATCGTCATCCGATGGCGATTCTTTTTGAACAGTTCCAATACCGCAATGAAAGGATGGGAGTGCTGTAAGTTGAAGTCTTGCAGCGCCTTGATGGTAATGCATATGCAGAAATGCATTCGATATTTTCTCGGAATCGACGGCGGCGGTACCAAAACCGCGCTGCTTCTGACAGACCGTGAGGGCGCAGTCCAAAGACAGCGCTGCACAGTTGCATGTAACCCGATGGATATTGGATTTGAACGGGCGCAGTCGGTTCTGCGTTCTGCCATTGATGACATCTGCGCCGGAATTGACCTGTCGGAAACCGCGATGTTTGCAGGGATTGCCGGCGGCGGTTCTCCGTCGGCACGGCAGACGCTTGCGGCTTTTTTTGCAGGCTTTGGCTTTGGTGCCTTTGACTGTGACGGCGACAACCGGAACATTCTGGAAGCGGGACTGGGGTCGCGTGATGGTATCTGTGCAATCCTCGGAACAGGTATCTGTGTGCAGGCGAAATACGGCGCGGATTTGCACCGTGTCGGCGGCTGGGGCTATTTTGTTGACAAAGGCGGCAGCGGCTTCAATCTCGGACGGGATGCCTTGGATGCGTACTATTCCGCACATGACGGCTCGGGTCCGGATACGCTTTTAACATCGCTCATCGAAGAAAAAACACAGTGTTCGCCGGAAGCGTTGGTCAGCCGGATTTATGCCGGCGGAAAAACCTTTGTCGCTTCTTTTGCGCCGTTTGTCACGGAAGCCGCCCGGCACGGTGACCGCATGGCGCTGTCCATTCTCGATACCAATGCCTGCTGTATTGCCAGACTGATTTTCGCGGCGGAAAACCGTCTTCCCGCAGAAATGAACACCATTCCGGTGGTTCTGTGCGGCGGTTTATCAAAGGAACCGGAAATTGTTTGTCGTCTGGAGCGTTTTCTGTCATCTCATCCCCGTCTGATGATAGAATGCATGACGTGCGAACCCGTATGGGGCGCGGCAATGGCAGCACAAAAACTTGGAAAAACAGAGGAATCATCATGCTGAAAACAGAAATGCGCAATCCCAATACCATGCACATCGACCGCTGCACAACGGAGGAAATGCTCCGTTTGATTCAGAACGAGAATCAAACGGCTGTTGACGCAGTCGGTGCGGCAATTCCGCAGATCGCCCGTGCGTGTGATGCCATTGAAGCGTCCATCCGGCAGGGTGGACGGCTGATCTATCTCGGTGCAGGCTCCTCCGGACGCATCGGTGTTCTGGATGCGGTGGAATGTCCGCCGACCTACGGGGTACCGAGAGAGCTGGTCGTCGGACTGATTGCCGGCGGCTATGACTGTATGTTCCGTGCGGCGGAAGGTGCGGAGGACAGTGCCGAGGCGGGTGTTGCTGATCTTGCGGCGATCCGTCTTGCCAAAGAAGACGCCGTGGTCGGGATTTCTGCTGCCGGAAACGCAGGCTATGTTGCGGCGGCATTGGAATACGCGCGTTCCATCGGCTGTATTACCGTTGGTATCACCTCCAACTACGGCTCGCGGCTCGATCTGGAGTCCGATATTTCGATTGTGACTGACACCGGACCCGAGGCAATCACCGGCTCTACACGTATGAAGGCGGGCAGTGCGCAGAAAATGGTCTGCAACATGCTGACAACCACGGTCATGACGCGCCTTGGTATGGTCTATGAAAATCTGATGATCAACTTAAAGCCGACCAACATCAAGCTCCGCCGCCGCGTCATCTCGATTGTCTGTGAGATTCTGTCCTGCTCCGAGGACGAGGCTGTCCGGCGGCTTGAGGCTCATGACTGGTCTATCCGTGCGGCGGTGGAACGGGAGGAGTGCTGAAATGATGTACTCATCTGTAAGGAATTACCGCGGTGTGCCGACGCTGTTTGTTGAGGACAAGCCGATTCCCGGCTTTGCCTATATGACATACCGCACCTACAACAGCCGATATGACGCATTTGCATCCCTCGGCTGTACGCTGTTTTCCATGCCTGTCTTTTTCGGCACGCAGACCATCAACGAAACCTCGCAGATTCCGCCGATGGCAGAGGGGATTTTTGAAGGGGACGAACCCGATTATTCGCAGTTCGATGCGGATGTGGAAAAGATTCTCGCAGCGTGTCCGGAAGCATACATCTTCCCGCGCGTCAATCTGTCCCTGCCGCGTGCATGGGAGGATGTACATCCCGCGGAATGCTGTGACTTCGCGTTCCCCGGCGGACATCACCGCGCGTGCGTTTCCTCGGATGCCTGGGCGGAAGAAACCAAGCGTCTGCTCGGACGCTTTATCGATCACATCGAGGGCGCACCCTTTCGTGAACACATCGTCGGCTACCAGCTGGCGGGCGGCAATACCGAGGAATGGTTTCCCTTTGATATGCGCGGTTCGGTCGGACCTCGGAGCCGGGAAGCGTTCGCGTCCTACTGTGCCGAGCGTGGACTTGCGGGAAACGAGACCGATCAGCGGCGGTTTTATTCGGATATGATGGCACGGCGGATTCTGGAGTTTTCCGCTTTCGCAAAGGAAAAAACAGAGCGGCGGCTGGTCATCGGCTGTTTTTACGGCTATACCATGGAATGTCCTGCGCCCGAACACTGCCATCACGCACTGGGGACGATCCTTGCCTCCGATGATGTCGATTTTCTGTGTTCGCCCATCTCCTATGCCAATCTGCGTCCTGCCGGCATGGATCATGCCAATATGCTGCCCATCGACTCGGTCAAGCTGCACGGGAAGCTGTACTTTGCGGAGAACGATACCCGCACGCATCTGTCCCGTGCGCCGAACGAACTGCCCGCATACAATACGCCGATCTGGTTCGGTCCCGCACCGGAGCTGACATGCGAGAACATCCGGATGCATTTTTCACGTGCGCTGACACACGGGCATGCGATGTGGTGGTTTGACATGTGGGGCGGATGGTATGACGATGAGCGGTATCTGACGCTTTTGCGCCGCTGTCGGGAGATTGTCGGGGAAGCCATGGAGGAAGACCGCACCAGCCGTGCGGAGATCGCCGTGTTCATCGATGAGCGCGCATACAGCCGGGAAGGGGCGATCGGACATCTGAGTTACGCCATCCGCAAAACACTCGGCATGATTGGCGCACCCTATGATATTTATCTGATTGACGACTACAACGCGGTCAAAGCGCGTTATCGGGCTCATATTTTCATTCAGCCGGCACCGACCGAGGCGGTCAGTGCTGCGATCCTGGATGCCGCCGAAACCGCACTGGTCATCACACCGACGGAAATGGAGATTCCTGCGGATGTCATCCGCGCATTCTGCGCTGACTGCGGTGTGCATATCTGGTGCGCCGATGCCGTGGTATACGGATGCGGTTCATACCTCTTTGTTCATGCATGCCGGGATGGGGAGCATCGCGTTTCTGTACCGGTTGGACTCGTTCTGCACGAGATGTTTTCAGAGGATGTCTGCGGGGATACGCTGACGCTTGCCTGCGGCGAGGGGCGGCTGTACCGCATGGAGAAGATATGAGGTGACGGATGATGTATCAGAGCAGATATCATTTTTCGGGCGGTGACATTTCCGTCGCGCTCGATGCGCTGTCGGGGGAGCTGCTGGAGCTGCACGACTTGCGCACCGGAGAAAATTTCATCAAGAATTCGCTGTTTACAGCACCCCAGCCGCTGATTCTGACAACCGGTGACGGGCGGAGACTGTATCCGCCGCGCACGGACCGGATTCTCACCGATCCGTCCCTGCGCTGCGAAATCTCACACAACGGGGACACGGTGGAGGTGCGCTATTCCCATCTGACAGACGGGGAACATATCTATCCCGCCGAAGTCCGCTATACCGTGACCTTTGACGGAAACCGGACGCACTGGAGGCTGTATCTGCAGGATGCGGGAGACTTCCGCACGGTGCGCTTTCCGTGCATCAACGGTGTCTATCTTGGGGAAACGTGGGAGGACGACGCGCTGTACTATCCGAACACCGCAGGTCAGCGGTTTGTCAATCCCGTCGACTATTTTGCGCGTCCGATGCGGCATATCCAGTGGCGCTGGCAGGAATACCGCTATCACTATCCTGCCGACAGCTGCTGCGGCTGGAAAAACGAGGACGACATGTATGCCATGCGGGCTGTCTATCCGGGCGGGCTTTCCATGTCCTATCTCGATTATGCGGACGGGCAGAGCGGACTTTATTTTGCCTCACACGGAGAGGATGCGTCGCTTGTCATGCTCGGCGCCGCAACACCGGGGCCCGCCAACCCGTGCATGTGCTTTTATGCGCAGTATGAGCTGACCGCCGCACCCGGGGAGGCATTTGTCTCCAATGACACCGTGGTTGCCCTCCACGGCGGTGACTGGCACGAGGGGGCCGATATGTACCGCGCCTACAAGGAGCCGCGCCTCGATGCGGGGATTGCACATCCCGCGTGGTTTGACACCGATGCCGGACTGCTGGCACATTACGACTTCAAATACCAGAACGGCGGGGTGGTGCATACCTACCGCGATATCCCCGCACTCAAGGAACAGGCAAAGGCGTTCGGTCTGAAGCACCTGCTGTTCTCCGGCTGGCATACCGACGGCTTTGACAACGGCTTTCCGCAGTATTATCCTGATCCCGAACTCGGTACAGAGGAAGAACTGCACGATGGCTGTCTCTGCGGCGGCGACGGCATTCACACCACGTTTTACATCAATGCACGTATCGCCAATGTCAGATACAAGGACATCTCCGACCGCGTAATCATTCAGCGCGACGGCTCACAGGCGCTGGAGCGCTACGGCAATGCCGGCATCACATTCGGCTGCATGTGTCCCTCATCGCCCGGATGGCAGGGGGAAATGGCGGAGATTCTCGGCCGCGCAAAGCACCGGTACGCCGTCGACGGCGTATATCTGGACTGTCTTGCGGCAGGTGCGCGCTTCTGCTTTTCCGGGGAGCACGGACATGCGCCCGGCGACTGGTGCCGCGGTTATAAAACGATTTTGTCCGGGGCCGATGCGCTGAATCTGGTGCTGATGGGCGAGCATGTCTGCGACGAATACGGTCCGTATCTGGCAGGACAGCTGACGCAGAGCTTTTTCAACCTGAAAAACTGCGTGTTTCCGGAGATGTACCGCTATACGTTCCCGACGCACCGGCTGATTGACATGCTGTATCCGTCACGCAATCTGGCGATGCGTCCGGTGTTTGTCGAGCAGAGCTCCGACCGGCTGATGCGCACTGCATTTGTCGACGGCATGTATTTCTGGATCTACGATCTGGAAGACGACAACTCCTTCTCGCGTGACCCGGAGCAGCTGGAGAAGCTGAAGGCGGTCATCCGTCTCCGCACCTTCTGGCTGGAAACCTTCGGCGCGGGCATCTTCCGCGATACCGTCGGACTTGCCGGCCTGCCGCAGGACGTGCGCTGTCTTGTTCGCAGGTACGGGCTGCCGGACGGCATTCTGCTGGCATGGGCAAACGGAAGCGGGGAAGAACAGGGGCTGACAGTGCTGACTGACCGAATGCCCGGTACCGTGAAATCCTATACGCCGGGAAATCCGGACGGTGTGACTGTCCCCGCAGAACAGACCGCGGGAGGACTGCGTCTGACACTGCCGGCGGATGAATATGCCGTCATCGTTCTGAAATGACTACAATGATACAGGAGGATACATAAATGAAAAAGCATACCTGGATATCAATTCTGCTTCTGACTGCTTTGCTTTGTGCTTCGTGCGGCGAGGGCGCCGCAGACCCGGCGGATACCGGAACCGCCGCCGTCGGTACGGGAACCGAAACTGAGGCTGTGACGGAGGATGAACGCATTGTTCTTGATATGACAGATCGGGACTACGGCGGCGATATCTTCCACATTGTAAACTATGACAATGTCACCGATAACCAGTGGGTCGGCATTCCCGACGACATCTTCTGCGAGGAAGAAACAGGCGATCTGCTCGGTGACGCGGTCTACCAGCGCAATCGCACGGTTGAGGAAACACTCAACATCAAAATCACATCCGAGAAGATCGCATCGGTGGATCTTGTCAATACCATCCGCAAGAGCGTGATGGCAGGCAATACCGATTACGATGCGGTATTTCCGAGTATGATTCATCTGCCGGATTTCATCAACGGCGGTCTGGTTATTGACCTGAACACGCTGGACGGACTGGATCTGTCCTATCCGTGGTGGGATCAGAACGCCATCGAGCTTCTGACCGTTTCCGACAGACTGTTCTCGGTCGTATCCGATATCACCTTTATCGACAAGCTCGCCTGCATGACGACCTTCTTCAACAAGGAAATGGCAAAGCAGAACGACGTCGGTGATCTGTATGCCATGGTCGAGGAAGGCAAGTGGACATTTGATGCGATGATGACACTATCGCAGGGCGTTTCGCGCGATGTCAATGGTGACGGTGTCTACGATAAGGAAGACTCCTACGGTCACTCCTCGCAGAACGATATCATTTACGTCATGCTGCATTCCGCGGGCGTGCGCATCTGCGAAAACACCGCAGATGGCGTTGTTTTCTCGCTCGGAGAGGAAAAAGCCATCGACATTCTCGAGAAAACATTTGAAATGATGGCTGACAAGCAGCTGTTCTTCAACCGTCAGGCATTCAATCTGACTGTTGCGGAAGGCATCAATATGATGATCGACAACCGCACGCTGTTTTTGACACGTCCGATGCAGACGGTTATGGTTCTGCGCGATATGAAGGCGGACTTCGGCATCATCCCGTATCCGAAGTATTCCGAGGATCAGGAATCGTACTCCATCGCGGTCAATCCGTATGCGGCAACCACCATGGTGGTTCCGAATGTCATTGAGGACCCGGCAAAGACGGCCGACGTTTTACAGCTGCTGGCGTGCGAGTCGTATTACGAGGTCATCGATCCGTTCTACAACCTTGTTCTGGATACCAAGCTCGTGCGCGATGAACAGGCGTCGAAGATGCTCGATATCATCTTCGATTCCAGAATGTATGACATTGGTATGATCTGCAATTTCGGCGGTATTTTCAATCCCACGCTGATCAGCTCGGCAGGGAAGCCCGTGGCATCACTGATCGAATCCAACGAAGCTAAGATTGTCAAAGACATTGAAAAATTTTTGGAAAGTATTTCCGATTACGAAGAATGATTGCTGCAATATATTGTGAAAATTCCTGATTTGTACTTGACAGATTGCTGCAATCATTGTATAATATATTTAATTAAAGCAATCCGGGGATCGGGTCTGCACAGCGCAGCCATCCCCGGATGACAATTACAACGGAGGACAGAACAATGAAAATCAACAAGACCCGGTCCCTCGCGGTACTGCTTCTGGCGGCAGCACTGCTCGGTACATCCTGCGGCGGCGGAACCGCGGCTGAAGCAGAAACCACCGGCGGCGGAACCGAAGCACAGACTGCCGCGGAAACACTCTCCCCGCTCGACCAGACTGTGGCCGCTCTGCCCCAAAAGGACTTCGGCGGCTATGAATTCACAATCATGGACCGCAACTCCGAGCACACTCCGTGGCACACCTATGACGTGTATGCCGAATCCGAAACCGGCGACGCGATCAACGATGCCGTGTTCCAGCGCAACCGTCTGATCGAAGAGCATTTCAACATCAAGATCAAGGAAGAGGGCGTGTACGGTCCTGTTGACAATATGCAGAAGCTGATTATCGCCGGTGACGATACCATTGATGTCTTTACCGACGGTCTGAATGCGCTGACGAAGCTGACCACCGGCAATATGCTGTACGACATCAACGACATTGCCGAAATTCAGTTCGACCAGCCCTGGTGGGATCAGCAGATACGCACTGAGCTTTCCATCGGCGGAAAGTGCTTCTTTGCGACCGGTGACATTTCCATCATGGACAACGAAGGAACCTGGTGTATTCTGTTCAACAAGAAGCTCATCGAGGATTATGATCTTGACAATCCCTATGCACTTGTTGAGGGAGGAACATGGACCATCGACAAGATGTACGAAATGGCAAAAGCCGTTGCCAAGGACGTTGATGGTGACGGCAAGATGACCGGTTCCGACCAGTTCGGCTTCTTAACGGAGGTTTACAACATTTATGCACTGTGGGTCGGCGGCAATAATATGATCATTCAGAAAGACGCTGACGATATGCCCGTATCGGCGATGCTCAACGAACGTGCCGCAACGGTCTATGACAAGGTGCTCGAAATGCAGTTTGATGCGAATGTATCCGCTGTCGCAGGTTCTGCGGTCTTCCCGGCATACAGCGATATGAACGTATGCTTTACTGAGGGCCGCGGGCTCTTTGACTACGGTGCAATGGCGCTGATCTCCGACTTCCGTGAAAGCGAAACCGACTTCGGTATTCTGCCCTCGCCCAAGCTGGATGAAGCGCAGGAGATGTACCGCAACACCTTCTCCCCGTACAATATGACGGCGTATGCGATCCCCGCGACGGTCGGTGATGCTGCCCGTACCGGTATGATTCTGGAATCCATGGCGCAGGTTTCGCAGTACATTTTGACGCCGGCATATATGGATGTCTCGCTCAAGGGCAAGTTTGTCCGCGATGCGGAATCCGAGGATATGATCGAGCTGGTGCTTGCAACCAGAAGCTACGATCTTGGCGCGATTTTCCAGTGGGGTACCAGCTTCTCGATCTTCAACGGTGCAGCCAAGAGCAGGATCGGTACCTTTGCGTCCCAGGTGGAAAAGAGTACGAAGGCACTTGACAACGCTATCACAAAGTACGTTGACCAACTGAATGCAGCGGAATAACCAAAACCGCAAACAAAAAATGCCTCTGTCCGGACATCCGGGCAGAGGCTGTTTTCATTGATTGGGATGTGTGGGAATCAGCGCATACCGAACTTTTCGATGACATAGTCCATATCCTTGTCGCCGCGTCCGGAGAGGCACATGAGGACAGAGCCGCGTCCCATCGTCTTTGCCAGCTTCATACCGTATGCGACAGCATGTGCAGATTCGATGGCGGGGATGATGCCTTCCATACGGGAGAGGGTGTAGAAAGCGTCGATGGTTTCTTCGTCGTTGATGACATCGTACTTGACGCGGCCGAGGTCATGCAGGAATGCGTGTTCCGGACCGGAGGACGGGTAGTCCAGACCGGAAGCGACAGAGTAGACCGGTGCGGGATCGCCGTTTTCGTCCTTGAGCATGATGGAGTTGAAGCCGTGCATGATGCCCTCAGTACCGTAGGTCAGGGATGCGGCGTGATCGCCCAGTGCCGTACCGCGGCCGAGCGGTTCAACGCCGTAGAGATCAACGGGGTCATTTAAGAAGCCTGCGAACATACCCATGGAGTTGGAGCCGCCGCCGACACAGGCAACAACGGCATCCGGAAGCTCACCGGTCATTTCCTTGAACTGTGCGCGCGCTTCAAAGCCGACAACGCTCTGGAAATCACGGACCATCATCGGGAACGGATGCGGGCCGAGAACGGAACCGATGCAGTAAATGGCATCCTTGTATTCGCGTGTGTATGCGTCAAAAGCCGCAT
This sequence comes from Oscillospiraceae bacterium, assembly GCA_015064785.1. GTDB lineage: Bacteria > Bacillota > Clostridia > Oscillospirales > CAG-272 > RGIG3925. The sequence goes on along the minus strand of SVRM01000010.1, from coordinate 36,330 downwards.
CAACTGCTTCCTTGAGGGTCGCCAGACCGTGCGTAACCTCGACAACATTTGCGCCGAGAATCTTCATGCGTGCGACATTGGGCGCCTGCTTTGCAATGTCGACGGTACCCATGTAGATATCGCATTCCAGACCGAAGTGCGCCGCTGCTGTTGCCAGTGCAACACCGTGCTGACCGGCACCGGTTTCCGCGATGACCTTCTTCTTGCCCATGAACTTGGCGAGCAGAACCTCGCCCATGCAGTGGTTGAGCTTGTGTGCGCCGGTGTGGTTGAGGTCTTCGCGCTTGACATACAGCTGAACGTTGCCCAGTGCGTTGGACAGACGGTCGAGGTGTGTAATCGGTGTGGGCCGGCCCTGGAAGTCGCGGCGGATGCTGCGCAGCTCATTGATGAACTTTGTGGACTTGCAGATGGTGAAATATGCTTCATTGATTTCCTGCATAGCCTGCTTCAGCTCGTCGGAAATGTATGCGCCGCCGTACTTGCCGAAATAACCTTCGGCGTTGGGATAATGCTTGAAGTAGGTATCGAAATCTACGTTATTGAAAATCATGGTTTTATCCTCCGTAAATATATGAAATATTGATCAGATTTTTATTGCTATTGTAGGATGGGGAACGGCTCTTTGGTCACCATCGTCTTGTCAGAATCAGCATATGCGTATCCTCCGAAATAAAAACAGCCCTCAACAGAAAGAAATCTCCTTCTGCCAAGGACGAATCAGCAGTTTATTGCCAAATCCGCGGTGCCACCTTGATTTATGAGGAATTCGTCAGAACTCCGTCATACCCCTCACAGGATGCAGTCACATCCCCGACCTTTGACGCAGGTCATACGTTACGGAATACTGACGGACATCATCCGTGTTCCTCCGCACCCTCAGCGGTCCATTTGACATCGTGTTTCGCACCCGCATCCCAGCATCACGGGCTCTCTGTGGCGGCATCGGTGCCGTTATCTCCGCTTCAACGGTTTCCATTGAATGTATGTATTATAGCACGCCCAGGTGCATTTGTCAAGAGAAAATCGTGATTTTTCAAAAAAATTACAGAAAATCAAAGAGCTCTTGCACAGCGGTAAAAAATGTGGTATACTATGAAAAAACTTTCACAACAGAGGAGTGAATCCATTGACATACGAAGAACTGAAACGCGATCCTGCGATCCGCGTTTATATTACAAAAGCAGACGAGGCGCTGAATGCGCTCGGCTACACCGAACACAGCTTTGCACATGTCTGCAAAACGGCAGAAACGGCAGGAGGACTGCTTGCCTCCCTCGGCTTTGACGAGCATACGGTAGAACTTGCGAAAATCGCCGGATACCTGCACGATATCGGCAATCTTGTCAACCGTGCTGACCACAGCCAGAGCGGTGCGGTCATGGCGTTCCGCATTCTCGATAAATACGGTATGGATGCCGAGGATATCGCGATGATCGTATCTGCCATCGGCAACCACGACGAGGGGACCGGTGTTCCCGTCAACGCCGCGGCAGCGGCTTTGATTCTCGCCGACAAGGCAGACGTGCGCCGCAGCCGCGTCCGCAATGCCGATGCATCGACCTTTGACATTCATGATCGTGTCAACTATTCGGTCACCTCGTCCGAGTTGATGCTCAACGATACGCACACGCATCTGACGCTGAAGCTGACCGTCGACACGCACTACAGCTCCGTCATGGACTACTTTGAAATTTTTCTGGAGCGCATGATTCTCTGCCGCAAAGCCGCTGACCGACTGGGTCTGGTCTTCAAGCTGGTCATCAACGGTCAGGCGCTGATCTGATCTTGCAGAATTCCGGAAAACCGGAAATTTTCGGAAATACGGGAAGATTTTCCGATGTTTTGCGTCTTATTGTATGAAGGCAGATGCATTCTGCCGCAAAACGTGAAAGGAGTTTTCCCATGAAACGGATTCTGATTTTTGTATGGCTGGTTTGTCTGCTGTTCCCGCTGATTTCCTGCGGTGCGGCGTCGGACGCAATTCCGGTCTGTCCGGATTTTTCTGCCGTCACGGAAACGGATGACGGCGGCTCCGGGACAGAGGGGGAAGCCTATGCTATCGTCGACTGGATGATCTTTGTCCGGTACAACGGACGCAGCTACACACGCGATTTTGCACCGCCGACGGTGATTGCCGAGGAGAAAATCGGCACGCAGCTCGGTACAGTGCAATCAAAGCCGCCGTACCCGACGCCGATGGATTATGTGACGAATGTTCCCGATCTGACATCGTTCGGATATCCGATCGGCGCACATTTCTATGAAATTACAGGGTCAGACCCTGCCTACGAAATTGCCGTGTATGACAGGGAATCGGGCGAATACCATTTGCTTTGTTATGGGGATTCCCTTCCGAATGAAGCAAAAATCGTGCGCGGCGGATGGCTGGAGGGTGAATTTACAGCACCGGGTGTCCGGCTGTATCAGACGTATGACGAGTTTCCCGCAAGACACAGAGAGCAGTTTCCGGAATATGACGCGGCATTTTTTGAAGACAACGTGCTGGCGGTCGTCTATCTGGAAGAGGGCAGCGGCTCGATCTCGCACGAAGTGACGATGGTGCGACGTGTCGGGGAGACCATCGAGATTCACATCCGGCGCGAGGTGCCTGAGATCGGTACCTGTGACATGGCATATTGGGCAATCGCTGCCGCCATTCCCCGCGAGGACTGGGACGGGGCTGCCATTGTGCCTGTTATCAATTCCCATCAGGCATGGATCGAATAAAGGAGGACACCACAATGAAAATGAAACTTTGGCTTATCTTATTGTCACTGTGCGTTTTTATGCTTTTCGCCTGCGGCAGCGATCACGGAACAACATCCGATACAACCGATGGTTCGGGCAGCTTTCGTTCCGTTACGGAAACAGGCTTCCCCCAAGCGCCGCCGAATATGACCATTGTCTGCGGTGAGGAGTCCGTCACCGCATGGCGCGGTACCTATTCATGGTTTGTCCACCTTGACAACGGTATGGGATCGGGTAAACATGCCGACAGCTTTCATCCGCTTACCGCCGGGGACGCAGTCCCGGTGATCACGGCGGGAGACGGGGCAGAGGTGACGCTGGTGTTTGAAATCCCCGCAGAGGTACCGCTGCCGCTTACATCCCTTGAAGTACGCCGATACCCGGCCGATGCCGAGGGGCATGATGCCTATGAAACGGTCACGGCAGAGGGAGGCGTACTGACACTGACAGAGGACAATGCACTGTATGAGGTGATTGCCGCATGGGATGTGTCAGACGGGGCATACAGCGGGACGGCGCATTATGCGTTCCGGACGGAAGAAGAATAGAGCAATCCATCATAGGAGGATTTTGCGATGGAAAAAAAAGTACTGATGATTACCGACCTTGAGGGTATTTCCGGCGTGTCAAAGATCGAGCAGGTTATGGACACGGAAGCCCCCGATTACATCCACACACGTGAGCGGCTGATGGCGGATACCAATGCCGCCGTTGCCGGCTGTTTTGACGCGGGAGCCGATGCAGTCTACGTCTGGGACGGTCATGGCAGCGGAAAAAACTTCATTGAGGGTGCGCTTGATCCCCGTGCGACGCAGATCAACGGCAAAACGATCATGGGAATCATCCGTGACTGTGACGTGCTGATGCTGGTCGGTATGCACGCCATGTCGGGAACGGCAAAAGCGTTTCTTGACCACACGCAGTCCTCGCAGTCGATTTTTGACTACAAATACAACGGCATCCGCCGCGGTGAGATTACGCAGGAGTGCATTTTTGCGGGATATTTCGGCATTCCCTGTGTCATGGTGACCGGTGACCGAGCGGCGTGTGCAGAAGCCGAAGCACTGCTGCCGGGCGTCATCACGGCAGAGGTAAAATATGCCGAGGTGCGCAATACAGCCGTCTGTCTGCCAAATGACGAGGCGGAAAAACGCATTTACAATGCGGCTGTTGCCGGTATGGCGCTCACTGGCAGAGAACCGTTTGATCCCGGCTTCCCCTTAACCATTGAGGTTACCTTCACGCGCGCCGATTACTGCGACATGCACGATACCGACTGGCGTGAACGGCTGGACGCACGGACCATGCGCCGCATCTCTGAGCGGGTAGAGAGCTATTTCGATATTCTGATCTGAAAAATACAGCACGGTGTTCCGGAAGAGGATGGATACCGTGCTGTTCTGTTATGTTCTGCCGTGTCAGGAAAACCACGCCGACACAGCCTCTTTGAGTTTTTCGATCTCCGGCGCAAGATATGCCGTGAGCTGTTCGAAATTGGTGAAAATTTTCCACAGATCCAGTCCGATGTAACGTACCTTGGTCACCGCATCCCGGAACACATTCCGCTTTGTGACAGTGATTGGTTCCTCCGTCGGCGAAAAATCTTCCGTCAGCGTATAGGCAAAGGAACAGACCGCCGCCGGATGGTCAGAAAGCGATGCGCCGTCCCCGTCGGTCAGAGATTCATATGTGAAGTCCAGCGGTGTCAGCGCAATACCGCCGCCGGAGCGGTACAGCACCTTTTCAATGCCGTCCCAGCGTTCGGAGGTATCAGCAAATGCCGAGAAATCATCGGTGACACCGCCGTTGTACAGTTCGATCCAGACATCGGTCAGCCCGCACGGCACCATCAGATTTTCATACAGTCCCGAATCGTTTCCGTGGTGAAGCGAGGTGTTGAAGTCACCTGTGACAATGACAGGACGGTCAACGGTGCGGCTTTGCAGAAGTGCGGCAAGCTGGCGGAACTGTACCTCGCGGGCGGCAGTCGAGCCCTCGTCCCCGTAAGCATCGGCATGAATGTCGTAAAAGTCGAGATAAACGCCGTCTTCAATCTCAATCAGTGCATATAAAATGCCTTTCGGTGTCATTTCGTCGGCACCGTCATCGATGATGCCGTATGCCGTTTCCCATGGTGTGCGTGTTTCGTTGTACAGTGGATAACGGGAATAGAGATTCAGACCGTCGCCGCCCGGGACACCGCCGGAATGAACGGTACGGAACGGATAGACCTCACTGTCCAGCCCGGCAATCAGATCACCGTGATAGCCGAAATCCTCCTGTACAGCGGCAATATCAAAGGCGCGATCAGTAAGCTGTGCCCCGATCTGACGCTGGTTTGCACCGACATCCTCCGCCTGATTGCCGAAAATTTTGGGAAGACCGGCGACATTGTAGTTGATCAGGGTGATGGTCCGGTCCTCCGGTGCTGCGGCAGCATCGAACGGCTCCGGTTTCTTCGACGAACAGGCGAAAACAGATAGGGGCAGCAAGAGAAGCACGCAGAACAGGGCGGCACCGTTTCGTGCATGACGGGTCATGGACAGAACACCTCCGATTCATGATCTGATATTATTATACGCGATTCCGGCAGAAAAAGCAAGGAAATACGGGAATTTTCGGAAATGTTCCGAAAATAGTACGTTTGTCGGTGTGTCTGCCTTGACAGACAGCAGTCGTTGTGATAAAATGAAAAATACAAAGAAATTCTGTCAGATTTTCGAAAAAATTACGTCTTATTATATGAAAGGCAAAAGGGAGTGTGAACCGCGTGCAGGATGAAGCTATTGTGAATCTGTATTGGAGCCGTGATGAGCGGGCAATTCAGCATACCGACGAAAAATATCATATCTACTGCCATACCATCGCGGACAGGATTCTGCAAAGCGAAGGCGATGCCGAGGAATGTGTCAACGATACCTGGCTGCGTGCATGGAATACGATTCCGCCGCAGAAGCCGTCCAGTCTGCGGCTGTTCCTCGGGCGCATCACACGGAATCTTTCGCTGGACCGTTATCGCCGTCTTCATGCGGATAAGCGCGGCGGCGGAGAGATGCCGCTTTTGCTTGAGGAGCTGTCTGACTGTGCAACGGAGGGTGACACCGTATTTGAGGAGGTTCACAAAAATGAGCTTGCAGAGAAGCTCCGTCATTTTCTGACCGACCTTCCTCTGCGTGACCGCACGGTGTTTCTGCGGCGGTATTTCTATGCCCAGGCGGTCAATGAAATCGCACGGCAGCTCGGCATATCGGAAAACAGTGTGTCCAAAATTCTGTCGCGGACACGGGGACGGCTGAAAGACTATCTTGGAGGGGAGGATCGGTTATGAACGCATATGAACTGATGGAAGCCTTGGGCGAAACGGAGCTTGATCTGCTTGCACAGTGTGACGAATATGCCGCAATGTGCAGCCGGCGGCGGAAGCGGATTCGGCGCATGGCGGCGGGCATTTGTGCGGTGCTGGTGCTGTCGATTGGTATCCGGATGCTTCCGGTGTTTGACCGGACACAGGATGATACCCTGATAACCACAACCGCGACGGAAGCTGTAGTGCAGACGCAGAATTCTGCTGTCAGCACCGCGCCGGAGGTCACGGTCACAGACCCATCCTTTACCTATTCCGAGACGATGGACGATGCGGTGGTCACCATAGATCTTGCACAGGATGACGAGGCATTGGAGGATGTCGTTTTTCCGTCGGTTGAGGAAGCGCCGCAGCCGGAAGCCGATGACGCAGCAGAGAATGCTGCATCCTCAGATGCCGCGCTGAAGAAGGGCACCGCCACGGAAGCGGAGGAAGAAGTGGAATGGGAGGATGTCATAGAGGAGGACGCACCTATGGAGGAGCCGCCCGACATACCGGCGGACGTTCCGGCTTGTGACACATCTGCCGGGGAAGACGCATCCGACAAGGTTCTGTCCTATGAAGGAGAGGCGTCTTGGGATCAGCTGCCGGTGATTGTACTGGAGGAAATCAAGGATGCCTTCGGCTTTGAGGGAATTTTGCTCTATGCCGATGATGTGTACTGCAATTACAATCTGCTCGATCAGTACGGCACGCCCGAAACGCTGCCGGTCTACAAAAATCTGGCGTTTTACGATTACTCCGGAAAGCCGGTGTATTTGTCCGATGATGTCATGCTCGCGCAAGGTCAGCGCTATGCCGACCTGCTTGGCTATGAGGTGCTGTCCTATGAAACCGGATCTGCGTGGGACGAGGAGGATATCCCCGGCGATCTGGTGATTCTGCAAACCTCGGGCGGTGAGATCCGCGTGCAGGGCAACGGTTTTACAACGATTGACTTTGCCGAACCGATTGCACTGTCGGGAAACCGGCGGCTGAATGGCGAAATATCCAACAAAGCAGCGGAAAAAACGACCGCGTATCTCTGTGAGCAGTACTATATGCTTCTTGACGGTCAATACGGACAGTACCGTCTGACCTGTCAACGCGATTTCAAAGGTGAGCCGCATCGGGACTTCGGAGTGTTCACCGTGTCGGACGATGTACAGCAGAACTATTTCAATGCCTCGTTTGCGAGTCTTCAGTTCTTCCCCGGTGAGAGCGATGACACGCTCGGCGGCATTCACATCCGGAATCAGGCAGGTGCGCTGGAAAAGCTCGGCGACTATCCGTTGATTTCCGAGGAAGAAGCGACGGAGATGTTGTTTGCCGGGGAATATATCACCACGGTTCCGGCGGAATATATGACGGATGCCGGTTTTTGTGAGGATGCCATTCTGTCCTGTGAGCTGGAATATCGTCCGTCGAACCTTGATACGTACTATATTCCGTACTACCATTATTATGTACGGCTTGACAATTTCCCGGGACACAACATGGCGGAGGGACTTGAGCACTACGGCGGCTACTGGGTGCCTGCCGTGCATCCCGATTATCTCGACACGTCCATGGTCACGGACGGTCGGTTCAATTGAATCAAAGATGCCCACCGCGACGGAATCGATTCTGTCGGGTGGGCATTTTGCGCTATTTCAGGGTATCACAAATTGCGATAAACTCCGCGTCTTCGCGCAGAAAATCGTACCATGTGTTGGACAATGCGTTTTGCAGCTGTCCGATCTGTGTGATCGGTGCGGATTTGGTCGATCTTGCGCAGTCGGCATAGGCGGACGACAGCCACGGGACGGTGTAGTGTACCTCGCCCGGTGTCTGGTTTTCGTATGCCGCTGCATGGTGCAGTGCGGCGGTGAGGTTCTGCAATGCATCTTCCCTGTCGCCGAGCATCGCATAGTTGTTGGCAAGGGACGTGTGCGTTTCCGCAAGACGGCAGTGATAGAACAGGAAATTGCCGTCGGGAATCATTGTGTTCCAGAGCTTCACAACCGTTTCATATGCCGCAATGCGTTCTTCGGGTGTTGCCCATGACTGTGTGCGGATGCGATGGGTTGCATAATCAAACATGGAAAGAATATTCTGATGACAAATGCCGCGGGATTTTTCTTTGTTTTCCTCCGTGAAATAGGCGCGCTCAAAAAACAAATCACGGGTGCAGTGAAAGCTCGGTGCCATATTGGCATATTCTACCGCTTTTTTCTCATCCGCAAACGGGAATTTCGGATCGGAGAGAGAAAAGATGAGAATCTGTAGCGCACCGAATCGGACGGACAGTTCTTCCGCTTCTTTGACCAGCCGTTCATTGATGGCAATGGATTTTCCGAGGTATTCCGTGCGGGTTTCAAACGGAATGGAGTCAAGATACCGCACCTTCCAGAGCGCATTGGCGTAATATCTCAGACAGGTGTGGTTGTTCGGGTATTTTGCGGCGGCCTCCTGCCACAGCGAAAGCCGTTCCTCAATCAGACCGTTGTGGGACAGCTGCTGCTCCCGTGCAAGGTATTCGGTCAAGTCGCGTTCTTCCGTATCCTTTCCGCGGTCAAACAGCTCATCCAGCGTCACACCGAAGATGTTGGCAAGCGGAACGAGGTGCGAGATGTCGGGCGACGCGGTTCCTGATTCCCATTTTGAAACAGACTGATAGGCGATATTGAGCGCGGCGGCAAGCGCTTCTTGCGTAAGGTTGGCTTTTTTTCGCAATTCCTTGATTTTTTCGTTGATGGTCATAGGATTTGACCTCCTTGATGATGTTCTTTGCGATCGCAATACCATTATACACGATTTTCCGAAAACCTGCAATAACCGTTTCGGCACATCGGATGCACCCGGCGGTTGTATTTATCACCTGAAAAGAGAAAAACGGACACCATGCGGTATCCGTTTCTTTTTTTATGCCATTCTTTCGGTGAGCTGCTCGCCGCCGAGGATGTGGAAGTGCAGATGCTTTACCGACTGGCAGGCATCGTCGCCGCAGTTGGAGACGACGCGGTAGCCGTTTGTGATGCCGGCTTCCCGTGCGATTTCGGGAATCTTTGCAAAAATCTTTGCGACAACAGCGGCATTGTCGGCGTTCACACCGTCCATGGAGGGAATGTGCTCCTTGGGGATGACGAGAATGTGAACCTTTGCCTGCGGGGCAATGTCGTAGAAGGCGAGCATATCCGCGTCCTCATATGCTTTCTTGGAGGGGATGTCGCCTGCGATGATTTTACAGAATAAGCAGTCCATGATGGGATCCTTTCTTGTGTTTGAATTTCACTACTAATTATAAACGATTGACGGCAAAAATGGAAGAGTGTTTTTGAAATATTCACAAATCGTTTGAAATTTGATGGTTTGGTAATAAAAAACTGTATTTGTTGGCATAAAATTTACATTTTCCTGTGGTATTTTTTTCAAAAATATAGTATAATGTATGTATCTTTATTTTCCGGTACTCGGATTCGGAAAAATTCGGGATGCAAATAATCAAGAAACGAGAGTATAACAATCATGGGACTCATTGATAAGCTGTTTGGTACCTATTCGGAGCGTCAGGTCAAAAAACTGATGAGCACGGTTGCCCGTGTCGAGGCGCTTGCCGATAAATATAAGAGCATGTCCGACGAAGAGCTGAAGAAGCAGACTGCAAGACTGAAGAACCGTCTGCGGGAAGGCGAAGGGCTTGACGACATTCTGCCCGACGCATTTGCCGTTGTCCGTGAAGCGGACGATCGTGTGCTCAACAAGCGCCCGTTCAAGGTGCAGGTGCTTGGCGGTATCGTTATTCATCAGGGACGAATCGCAGAAATGAAAACCGGTGAAGGTAAGACGCTGATGGCGACCATGCCGGCTTACCTGAATGCGCTGGCAGGCAAGGGCGTGCATATCATCACGGTCAACGATTACCTTGCGCGTGTCGGTGCGGAGGAAATGGGACGCGTTTATGCATTCCTCGGACTGAAGACCGGTCTGATCGTACATGAAATGAGCAAGCAGGAACGTATGGATGCCTACAATGCGGACATCACCTACGGTACGAACAACGAGTTTGGCTTTGACTACCTGCGCGACAATATGGTCACATATAAGGAAGAAATGGTCCAGCGCGGCCATAATTTTGCCATCGTTGACGAAGTGGACTCCATTCTGATCGACGAAGCAAGAACGCCTCTGATCATCTCCGGTCAGGGTGAAAAGTCTACCATGCTTTATGACCTTGCTGACCGTTTTGTCAAAACGCTGTCCTGCTACAAGGTCAAGGAAATGGACGACAAGGACGATATGGAAGAAATCCAAGAGGATTACCTCGTTGACGAAAAGGCGAAGAACGCGGTTCTGACCGGCAACGGCATCAAGCACGCCGAGGAATACTTCCACGTTGAAAACCTGTCCGATGCACAGAACTCCTCCCTGCTGCACCACATCAATCAGGCTCTGCATGCACACGGCTGTATGCAGCGCGATGTTGACTATGTTGTCAAGGACGGCAAGGTCGTCATCATCGACTCCTTTACCGGACGTCAGATGCCCGGCAGACGTTTCTCCGACGGTCTGCATCAGGCAATCGAAGCCAAGGAACGTGTCAAGATCGAACGCGAGTCCAAGACACTTGCAACCATCACCTTCCAGAACTTCTTCCGTCTGTATAAGAAGCTGTCCGGTATGACCGGTACGGCGCTGACCGAGGAAGAAGAATTCAGAGAGATTTACAACCTCGACGTTGTTGCCATCCCGACCAATATGCCGATGATTCGCCGTGACCATCCCGACGCGGTCTTCAAGAACACGCGCGGCAAGTACAACGCGATCATTGCGCAGATCAAAGCGTGCTACGAAAAGGGACAGCCTGTGCTTGTCGGTACCGTTTCCGTCGAAAAGTCTGAGTATCTTTCTCAGATGCTCAAGCGCGAAGGCATTCCGCATAACGTTCTGAACGCAAAGTACCACGACAAGGAAGCGGAAATCGTTGCAGAGGCAGGTAAGCTCCACGCTGTCACCGTTTCCACCAACATGGCAGGACGCGGTACCGATATCCAGCTCGGCGGTAATCCCGAATTTTATGCAAAGCGCGAAATGCGTGCCATGGGTTATCCCGAGGATGTCATCATCGACGCGACCGGTACGGCGATTTCCGTCAGCGAAGAAGCGATGGCGGCAAGAGTTGTCTTCAATGATCTTTACAAGAAGTATAAGGAGCAGATTGCACCCGAGGCGAAGAAAATCTGTGAGCTGGGCGGTCTGTTCATCATCGGTACCGAGCGTCATGAATCCCGCCGTATCGACAATCAGCTGCGCGGCCGTTCCGGACGTCAGGGCGACCCCGGTGAATCCCGTTTCTATCTGTCCTTTGAGGACGATCTGATGCGTCTGTTCGGTTCCGAGCGCATTCTCGGTATGGTTGAGAAGCTTGGTCTTGAGGAGGATCAGCAGATCGATGCGCAGATTCTCTCCAACTCGCTTGAAAATGCACAGAAGAAGCTCGAATCCATGAACTTCGAGCGCAGAAAATATGTCCTGACCTACGACGACGTCATGAACCAGCAGCGTGCGGTCATTTACACGCAGAGACAGGAGGTTCTGGACGGCAACGATCTCCAGCCCAAGATTCAGAAGATGATGACCCAGACCATCGAACATGCGGTCAACAGCTTCACCACGGCTGAGGTTGCCGACGACTGGAACTTCGACGGTCTGCGTACCTACTTCTACGGTACGCTCTGCCGTGCGGAGGACTTCCACTACAATGCGGACGACTACAACACACTGAAGCGTGAGGATCTGATTCGCACCCTTCAGGAGCGCTGTGACGCCCTGTATGCCGAGAAGGAAGCGCAGTTTGGATCTGAGCAGATGCGTGAAATCGAGCGCGTTGTACTTCTGCGCAATGTCGATACCAAGTGGATGGACCATCTGGATGCAATGGACGAGCTGAAGGGCAATATTCGTCTTCAGGCTTATGCACACAGAAACCCTGTTACCGAGTTCCGTCTGCAATCCGGCGATATGTTTGACGAAATGATTGCCTCCATCCGCGAGGATACCACAAGAACGCTGCTTTCCATCATGCCCAAGCCCGATCAGGAAATCAAGCGTGAAAAGGTCGCACGTGCAACCAGCGAAGGCTTTGAAGGCGGCGATACCGTTTCGTCGTCTGCGGCACCGGCTGCGGCTCCCAGAAAAGCTGACGGCACCAAGGTCGGCCGCAACGATCCGTGTCCCTGCGGCAGCGGCAAGAAATACAAGAAGTGCTGCGGCTTCAATCCCAACAACCCCGATGACTGATCGGTGAGGCACGGGTAAGTACACATGGGATTTGGAATTCTTCTGCTCGGATATCCGCTGATTCTGTCAGTGACCCTGCATTCCATGGGCTTCTGCTTCGAGCTTCTCGGATATCTGATCATGTTCCGTGCGCTCACGCTTCTGAGCGAATACGGTAAGTATTTCCGATATGCAAAATATGCGGTGAGCGCGCTGATTCCCCTCGGCGCGTTCTCCCTCGTTTTACAATGCTTTTCGTGGTTCGGCGCGGACAGGCTGTATGAAACGGTTTCACAGGTGGTTTCGGTCCCGTACAGCATTCTGCTTGCGGTGATGCTGCTGGTGTTCCATATGCTGCTTCTGCTTGCGGTGAAGACCATCGCGCGGGAAGTGGATCTGCCGAAGCTCGTGACGGAAGCATCGCGCAATATCATTGTGACATGGCTGTACGTTGCCGCGGTGATTGTATCGTGCTTTCTGAATGTACCGGCGGTCACGGATGTTCTTCCGTACTATAAGGTGCTTGGATACGTATCGCTGTTCGGCGTCATCTGGATTTTGCTGAATGCAAAGATGATCTTTGTCTGCTATATGCGCATCTGTCTGCCGGAGGATCTGGATATGCCAGTCGGTGACCGAAAAATGCCGCGTCTGTTCGGACGACCCAAAGAAGAGGATGTGACCGAAGAAGAATTGGCGGCCGCGGAAAAGGCAAAGAAGGAAAAAGAAAAAGCCGATTATGACGCGGCAATGCGTCAGCGTCAGCTTGAGAGAACCAGAAAAAACAAACGCGGCAGGAAAAAATAATGGAGGAACAGATATGAACGCAGTGACGCAGGTACCGCAGACACGCACTGTCCGCGGCGGCTTCGGTCTGATGATCGCGGCAATGCTGTTTTTATGGAATCCGCATATCAATGTCATTGATGTTCTTCCCGACTGCATCGGCTGGCTGCTTGCCGCGCTGTCGATGACCCAGCTTGCGTGGGCGATGGACGATGTCGCGTATCTGCGCCGCAATGCATGGATTCTCGTCGGAATTACTGCAGTCAAGCTGGCACCGATGGCGTTTTCCCTGATCGGCGCAAAGACCCTGCCGCTGCTCGCCGAGCCTACCATGGTTCTTACATACACCGTATGCTTCGGTGCGTTTGAGATGTTTCTCGGCCTCCGTGTCATGCGCGGATGGATGGATGCGATATCGAAGTTCGGCCTTCTGCATGACAGCCGGGTTGCTCTGTACGGAACAGACAGGGAACCGAAGATCGAAAAGAAACGTACTGCACGCCGTCGCCGCGATTATGCGGATGGACTGCGGCGGCTGACCTTCTGGTTTTTCATCTGGCGATTCGTATCGTCCTTTGTGCCGGAGCTGGTCTATCTGCGCTCCACCGAATACCTCGGCAATGTCATCTACGGCGTTGTCATTGATATCCGTGACTACCGTCCGTATCTGATCATTTTCTTCTCCCTGATTGCGGGTATTTACGGTCTGCGCTGGCTCATTCGCTTCTCCCGTTATGTCTATCGGCTGAAGTGTGACCCTGCGATGCAGATGGGATTTGCGGCACTGTCGGAGGAACGGCAGGCACGGATTGTGTCATGCGCGACGATCGAACGCTTTTCGATTGCGTTTGGGTGTATGATGGTCGGCGGTGTGTTCCTCTGCCATTTCACCTTTGAAAACATCAATATTCTCCCGGACTGCATTGGATTGCTGTTTTTGTGGATTGCGGTGTTTTTACTGCGCCGGAAAACAGAACTGCCGAAGGCTTATCTGGGAATGGGTATGGCAGGTGCGCTGATGACGGTACCGTATGCCGTTGTGCGTACCTGGCACAGTGTGGTGCATCATGGCTTCTGGACAGACAATCTGGTCGATTATTTCCGCCGCACGGTTCCGGTATCCGCTGAAAAACAGGCATATACCATGCAGATGCAGCTGGTGATGCTGGTGCTGGCGATCCTGGAAACCGCGCTTGTCATCTGGCTGTTCTGGCGGTTTCTGCGGGTGCTTTCCGGACTGAACCGTTTGAATGCCGGTGACGGACATACGCTTTACGACAGTATGACGAAGGACATGATGCGCACAGAACGTGAAAAATTTGAGAAACAGCCGAAAAAAGTGTTTCTGTGGTTCTGTGTTTCTGTCGGGTTTGAGATTTTGCGCGCACTGCCGATGTTTTCGTTTACGATCACGTCGATTGCCATGGTGCGAATCGTTGTGAATCTATGGTTTCTCTGGGTGTTCGGCGAATATCTGTCGTCGCTGAAGAAGATGATTGATTATCATTACACCTATCATTCCGACGCGGACACGGAAGTCCGGCGGGAACAGGCGCACGACCGTTTGAAATGATGAAAAACAAATAAGACTGCCGCATTTGCACGGAATGATTTGCAAATGCGGCAGATTTTTTATGGATCTTCTTTTTTGGAACGAACCAGGAAAGCGTTCGGGATCCGGCGTCCGTATTTCGGATTGGCAGAGGAGTTGTCGTTGAGAACCTTGCCGTCATAAGCAAGCACGACAGAGGAACCGCCGTCACAGCCGCCTGCGGTGACTGCTCCGTAGCGAACCATCATATCCGCCATTTCCCACAGTGTGCAGCCGATGGAGGAGGTGACACGTCCGTCGATGACGATCATGATGATCGCACCGTCCTCGCGCTGACCGATTGCGGTACGGGGCTGAGCACCCAATCCGCCGCCGTCCTCGCTGATCAGATTTTTGCCCTTGCTGACAAGGACAGGACCGAACTGCATACCGTCACGGATATTGGTATAGTTTGACCAGTTGGGAAGCCAGCCGACTTTCAGCCGGTTGTCTTCTGTCAGAACAACACTCGCCATCGTATCGGTGTAGCGGCCCCAGGATTGTCCCTCGGAAATGCAGGCACCGATGACCGCATTTCCAGCGCCGGAGTCGTTGGGATCGGCAAAGCCGCTTGCGTTGATACCAGCGACGACATCGCCGTAGTAATTCATCATATCAAGAATCCGGTAGCCGGTTCTGTCTTTTTCGGGCGTGGAGCCGACAAACACACGGGAAGGATCGTCGATCACCATGACATATCCGTGGTATTTGGTCAGGGGAATCATCTGGCTCTTTCCGGTGAATTCGGAGATGAAAAGACCTTCCTCGACATCCACCACAGTCACTTTATTTCCGGCATAGTCGGTTCCGCCGACCTTGAGTGAGGCAAGACCGAGAATGTCGGTTTCCTGCTTGGGCGGATCTGTTTTCTCCGGCGCCGTTGTTTCTGTGTGAGGTGGATCATTGACATCGCCCGTTGTCGGTGCCGGCGGCGTTTCGATGTTGGTTGTGCCGACAGATTCGGTATTTGTGCCGACGGTTTCCAGACCTTCGAAGTCATCAGGAACGTTATCGGGTTTGACGTTCGGATCCTTCCAGGCACGGTCAATGGCCCATTGGGGGAACAGCCATGTTGCCAGCCACTGGTGATCTGCGGTGGACATTGCGGTCTGTATGTAAAGATCACGCAGGTTTGCAATCGGTCCGGAGGGGACAAACAGAACCGTCAGATATCCAACGACCACAAACAGCACACACGCAAGGGTAATCCACGGCCAGCGGCGGCGTTTTTTGCCGGAAGGCTGTGCGCTGCTATCATCCTGCTGCGGTTCTTCCTCTGAGGATACCGCGGCGGTCGGTTCTGCGGGTTCGCTGTCGGTGTATTCGGCAGAGTTGACATCATCGAACAGGCGGCGGTCTTCCGCTTCTGTCGGATTATCTGCCCCCTGATGAAGTTCTGTTGTCTGCAAAGCGGCAAAAATCGCCGCTGCGGCATCTTCTTCACTGCGGTCAGGGAAGTCGGGGAAGGAAATGGTTCCCTCCTCGGACGGTGCATCTGCATCCGTCGGGGTGGGATTGTCGGATGGAGCAGCTGCGGCACTTGTACTGTCTGTCGCCGGTGCTGCGTTTTTTTCATCCGCGCGGTGTGACAGCTTGCGTTCAATGGCATGACGGAAGGCTTCGTCGTCTTCCTTTTCCATTTTCTGGCGCATTTGTTCAATTTCCTCCAGCGAAACATAATCCTTCTCGGCGGCAGGTGGTGTTCCTGCCGGTTTCGATGTGGTAGGCTGATTCTGGTTCACTTGAAATTCTCCTGTATCGGTGTTTCGGATGGTACTCAAAGGTGTGATGGGGCTGCGGCAGCTGCCGGAAGCAGAAAATACAGTCCCTGTTATAATAGACGCAAAAATTTCGGATTTGTTCCATAAAAAACAGAAATAATTTCTTTTTTTCTGAAAAAGCCGGAATGTTTCCAGAATTTCATATTATTCTACCACATGAATGAAACAAGGGAATGACAAAATTATGAACAATTTCAAAACAAAAAAGAAAAACGGCATTGGTCATTTCGGAACCCAAAGCCGTTGTAATGCCAATAAATCAGATGGAGAGCTGCTGGAGCTGTGCGTTTGCATAATCTGCAAGCAGCGACGCGTTGTATGCTGTGACGATGATTTCAAGAACAGCGTTGAGGCGATCACGTGCGCCGGGATACACCTCGGGATGATCGGAGGTCATCTGTGCAATGCAGGCGCGCAGATCCTCAGTGTTATAAACCACATCGCCGCTGACGGCATCCACGATTCTGCACACGTAGTCGTAGAGCTTCGATTCGGGAATGATGTCGTCATCCTTGGAGTCGATATCGCCGTTGATGTAATGCAGGAGATAGTCAATCTTTTCCAGCTGTAATGCCTGGCGCATCATGTTGATGAGCAGGATGCGGGAAAGCTGATCCTTGGAATATTTTTTGTTGATGGCATTACCGGTCCAGCCGCGCTTGACCCAGTTCTGCAAGGTGGAACCGTCGATGCCGGAGATATCGCGGATCTGTGCCAGCATAATCCCCTGCTGAATGTAGAAAATTTTATCCAGAAATGCAAGGCCGGTGACATTGCCCATGGCTTCTTTGTCCATCTGTGTGCCGGGAATCATGCGATTGTCGATTTTGATTGTCATTGGTGTGCTTCCTTTCTGTGTGGATTTGCAGTCAGATCAATGACTGCATAGGAAATATGAAAAACAAAACGATAATAAGCTGTAATCGGATTGTCAGGTGTGGCGAAAAACGCTGGAATTCGGTCAGATTCAGATATACGGTGCAGCACCGGGCGATTTTGGCTCGGAACCCATGGTGCGCAGAAGGACCAGTCCGACCTCACGCGCTTCTCTGACCGCTGTCCGCACGGCATCGGCATCACCGGAAAATGCAAGAATGACTTCGTTGGAATGGCTGGTTCCGACGGTCGGGGTCATATAGGAAACGATGTCCACAGGTGCGGATTTGAGTGCGCGGTCGGCAAGAACCAGACCGATGGCGGCGGGTGATGCCGCGAGAAAGCCGAATGCTGCTCCCTTTGGAGCACCGAAGGCACGGTGAACAACGTCACCTGCGCGCGCAGTAAATGCAAATTCCAGATGACCTGCATCGCTGATATACACTTCACCGGCGTTTTTGGTAACGCCGTTCAGTGCAAAGGTAATTGCCTGTCGCACATCGGAAGGTGTATTTCCGCCGAGGACAATATAACAGCCATGTCCGCCCCAGCCCTTGGTATCGCGCGGAAGCTCGACAGAGATCAGCTGCGTCGAGGTTGCCTTGACGGCGTCATCACAGGCTACAATCTGACCTGCGGCACCGGTACGGGAGGAGAGCAGACCGAGTGCGGAGATGCTTTTGCCGATGGAGAAGGGAATCTGCTGCTGCATCTGTTCTTTCAATGCAGAATCTACGCCGGAAATGACCAGACCAATGGTATCAAGCAGGGTACAGCCGACAAATTCCGGAATTGTGTGGTCCGAAAAAAGGTCAGTCGGACGGAACATAGCATACATCTCCTCTCTGTCATTCAATACAACGTTATTATATCACAATCAAGTGATTTTGTCAACGGGTTGATAAGTATTTTGCATAGAAAAGGTTTCCTGAATTGTTTCGCAACAATAGAGATGTTCTGTGAAAAATCGATTCTCATCTACCTGTTTTTGTTCTGAGAAGATTTGACAAGCACGGCAAGATATGCTATAATATAAAGAATAAAGATAAATACATGCGCATCAATTCAGAAAGGATCGCATTTGATATGAAATACAGTTATTTTCCCGGCTGTACGCTGAAAACAAAAGCAAAACAGCTGGATGCAGACACCCGCGCCTGTGCCAAACGCCTCGGTGTGACGCTGGAGGAGCTTCCTGACTGGCAGTGCTGCGGCGGTGTTTACAATACCGCAAACGATCAGATTGCAGACAAGCTGTCGGCGGTCCGCGCGCTGACAGCGGCGTATGATGCCGGTCAGCCGATTGTGACGGTATGCTCCGCGTGTCACAACGTTCTCAAGCGGACCAATGCGGCAATGCGTACCGATTCTGTTTTTGCCGACCGTGCCAACCGATATCTTGCACAGGGCAATCCCGGGTACACGCCGTATCACGGGGAAGTGCAGATCTACCATTATCTGGAGCTTCTGCGTGATGTAGTCGGATGGGAAGGAGTCCGTGCGGCGGTAAAAAAACCGCTTGCCGGCAGGCGCATCGGTGCATATTACGGCTGTCTTCTGCTCCGTCCGTCGCCGGTGATGGCAATGGATGACCCGGAAAATCCGAACATCATCGAGGATTTGATCCGGGCACTCGGTGCGGAGCCGGTCCGGTTTGCAAAGCGTGTGGAGTGCTGCGGCGGCTATACGGCGCTGGATGATCCCGATGCCGCAAAAAGACAGAGCTGTGCGGTCACGGAAAATGCGGTATCAGCCGGAGCGGATTTGCTGGTTACGGCATGTCCCTTGTGCCGATACAATCTTGCAAAAACAGCATCCGGTTTGCCGGTTGTCTATTTTACGGAACTTCTGGCGCAGGCACTCGGTGTCTGTGATGGATGAGGGATACCATGGAAACGAAAATGAATCAGAAATTATCGCTTCTGCGCGAAGAAATTTTGCGCATCAGCGGTGTCAATCCGAAAAAATGTATGCGGTGCGGCAAATGTACCGGTACCTGTCCTGCCTATCATGAAATGGAATACCATCCGCATGAGGTTGTCGATTTCGTCGACCGCGGCGAGATCGTACCGCTTTTGGATGCGCCGAGCCTTGACCGCTGTTTGTCCTGCATGGCATGTACCGAGCGGTGTCCGCGCGGCGTGGAGCCGTCAAAGCTGGTGGAGGCGGTATGCACCGTCCGTCAGCGTTTGCGCGGAGGATATACCTTCTCGCCTGACGACATCCCCGCACGGCTTGATGAAGACATGCCGCAGCAGTTGCTCGTCAGCGCGATGCGAAAATATCGGAAATAAGAAGGGAGAACACCGGTTACCATGCAAAGAATTGGCGTATTTGTCTGTCATTGCGGAACGAATATCGCAGCGACGGTCGATGTCGGTGCTGTTGCCGATGCGGTACGCGGAGAGTGGGGCGTTGTGTATGCTGCCGACTATCCGTATATGTGCTCGCAGACGGGACAGCGCATGATCATCGATGCGGTAAAGGAACACGCACTGACAGCGCTTGTGATCTGCTCCTGTTCGCCGCGTATGCATGAAGCGACCTTCCGTCGGACGGCGCAGGCGGCAGGCATCAATCCCTACATGATTGAAATTGCCAACATCCGCGAGCAATGCTCGTGGGTACATAAGGATATTGCATCTGCCACGGAAAAAGCCATTGTGCTTGCCCGTGCGGCGATTGCGAAGGTGCATCTCAACACACCGCTGACCCCCGGTCAGAGCGCGGTCACGAAGCGAGCGCTTGTCATCGGCGGCGGCATTGCCGGCATTCAGACCGCACTTGACATTGCGGAAGCCGGATTCCCGGTGGATATCGTTGAGCGCGAACCGACCATCGGCGGAAAGATGGCACAGCTTGATAAGACCTTTCCGACGCTGGACTGTGCCGCGTGTATTCTGACACCGAAAATGGTGGACGCGGCGCAGCATGAAAATATCCGGATTCTCTCTTATGCCGAGGTCGTTGAGGTCGGCGGCTTTGTCGGCAATTTCCACGTGAAAATCAAGAAGAAACCGCGATATGTAAAGGAAGACCTGTGTACCGGATGCGGCATCTGTACCGAAAAATGTCCGCAGAAGCAGGTTCCCAATGCTTTCAATCTGAATATGGATACACACCGCGCGATATACATTCCGTTTGCGCAGGCGGTGCCGAAGGTGGCGGTGATTGATCCCGATGCCTGCAACATGCTCAAAAACGGCAAATGCGGCGTCTGCGCGCGGGTATGCAGCGCCGGTGCGATCGACTATCGGCAGGAGCCGGAAACCATCGAGGAGGAGTACGGTGCCATTGTTGCGGCAACCGGATACAATCCGATTCCGATGGATGCGTTTGACGAGTATGCGTACAGTCTCTCGCCGGATGTCATCACCTCGCTCGAATTGGAACGTCTGACCAATGCCGCTGGTCCGACACAGGGACAGCTGCAGCGCCCGTCGGACGGACGCCATCCGCACACGGTCGTGTTTGTGCAGTGTGTCGGCAGCCGCTGTTCGGCAGATGCGCGGCGCGGCAAGGAATACTGCTCGAAAATCTGCTGTATGTATACAGCGAAGCACGCCATGCTCATCCGCGACAAGTATCCCGACACCGAGGTGTATGTGTTTTATATCGATGTCAGAACGCCCGGCAAGAACTTTGACGAATTCCAGCGTCGTGCTGTCGAAGAATACGGTGTGCATTACATCAAGGGCATGGTCGGTCGGGTGACACCGCAGGGTGAGGTTCTGCGTGTCCAGGCCTCCGATCTGCTCAACGGACGGCAGATGAACGTTGATGCCGATCTGGTGGTGCTTGCTGCGGCGATTGAACCCGACAAATCGGCACGTGCGCTGGCAACAAAGCTGAATGCGTCGATGGATACAAACGACTTCTTTACCGAGGCGCATCCGAAGCTCCGTCCGGTGGAATCACCGACCGCAGGTGTCTTTTTGTCCGGAACCTGTCAGGGTCCGAAGGATATTCCCGAAACGGTGGCACAGGCGAGCGCGGCGGCGGCAAAGGTCATCGGTCTGTTGTCCAAACAGACGCTGCTCGGAAACCCGTGTGTGGCGCAGTCTGATCCGATGCTGTGTTCCGGATGTGCGCAGTGTGCCGGTGTTTGTCCTGCCGGTGCGATTTCCTATGAAGACAAAGAATTCCGTATGCCCGACCGCTCGATGAAGGTACGCCGGGTTGCCTGTGTCAATGCGGCAGTGTGCCTGGGATGCGGTGCCTGTACGGTTGCCTGCCCATCGGGAGCGATGGATTTGCAGGGCTTCAAAAACGATCAGATTATGGCGGAGGTGGATGCCATATGCAAATAAATGAACAAAACGATTTCCGCCCGACGGTGGTGGCATTCTGCTGCAACTGGTGTTCCTATGCCGGTGCGGATCTGGCGGGGAACAATCGGCTCTCCTATCCGGCTGACGTGAAAATCATCCGTGTTCCGTGTTCCTGCCGTGTCAATCCGATGTTCCTTCTCCGTGCGTTCGGGCGCGGTGCAGACGGTGTGATTCTGTGCGGCTGTCATCCCGGGGACTGCCATTATACGACAGGCAACTACTTTACGCGCCGTCGTATGACGGCACTGTTTTCCATGCTGTCCTACCTCGGAATTGAACGGCAGCGAATGCGGGTGGAATGGGTCTCTGCCGCGGAAGGTGCGAAATTTGCTGCTGTGATGAAAGCGTTCTGCGAAACAGTACGAGAGCTTGGACCGAGCAGACGACTGGAGGATTTACGATGCAGAAAGTAACACAGGCACAGCTGGTATCGCGTGCGCGGCAGCTTCTGGATGACGGGACAGTTTCCCGTGTGCTTGGCTGGCGGCGCGGTGACTTTTCCTATGACGTCACGCCTGCCGTGTTTTCGGATACCGGGGCACTTGAGCGGGACTTTGTCTTTGATGTGTTCTGCTGTGCCAATCTGTCAAAATATCTGATCAGAGAAGCAAACAACGACAGTAAGGGTAAGACGCTGATCTTTCTCAAGCCCTGTGACAGCTATGCGTTCAATGCACTTCTGACCGAGCATCGGTTTGACCGTGAAAAGGTTTATGCCATCGGCATTTCGTGCGGCGGCATGATGGATGTCCATACAACAAATGCGCTTTCGCCGGACGGCATCACAGGTGCCGAATGCGAGGGTGATACGCTGGTGCTTCACACCCTTTATGACGGCGACAGATCGTATCCGCTCCCCGATGTTCTGCCCGAGCGGTGCAGGACCTGCGGACACGGTCATGCTGCGGACTGTGACGAGTGGATGGCGTGTGAAAAAACGGAGCCGGATGAACATCCCGCACGTTATTCTGCGGTGGATACGCTGGAGACGATGACGGAGGAGGAACGGTTTGCGTTCTGGCAGGAGGCGTTTTCCCGCTGTATCCGATGCAATGCCTGCCGCGATGTCTGTCCGGTCTGTACCTGCGAAAAATGTGTCTTTGACAACCCGAAATCGGGACTTGAAAATAAAGCGGCGGCAGATCTGTTTGAGGAGCAGATGTTCCACATCATCCGCGCCTATCACGTCACGGGACGCTGTGTCGACTGCGGTGAATGCTCCCGTGTCTGTCCGCAGCGGATCCCGCTTCATCTGCTGAACCGGAAGATGATTTTGGATATCAACCGCAGCTGGGGTGCCTATACGGCGGGTGCGGAGGTCGGACAGCGGTTTCCTCTGGTCGATTACCGTACCGATGATCCGGAAGCGTCAGTCCGGGCGGATGGGAGGGATGACAAATGAAATGTTATCCGCATTCCGATCTGACTGCGCTGTTTGAGGCGCTGTCGCAGACGGCACCGCTGTATCTTCCGACGGAATCAGACAACGGCGCGGTGTATACCAAATATGCGGCAGGTGTGACCTACAGTGCATCTTCCAACACACGTCTCTCGCCGAAATCCTTTTTCTTTCCGCAGACCGAGGATCTGGTGAAGTTCCGCCGGGAGGGAAAATCGGTTTCTGTCATCGACGAACGGACAGAACCGGAGGATTTCATTCTGTTCGGTGTCCGCGCGTGTGATGCAAAAAGCATTGACGTTCTTGACCGTGTGTTTCTGTCTGCACCCGCTGACAGCTATTATGCGGCACGCAGAGATCATGTGATTCTCATGACAATGGCGTGTACACGTCCGGCACAGACCTGCTTCTGCCATGCCTTTGGCATTGACGCATCCGACCCGGGCGGTGATATTGCCTGTTATCGGACGGAGGACGCGCTGTATCTTGACGGCTGCACGGAACGCGGTCAGGTACTGCTTGATGCGTGCGGCGCGATTCTGGAAGATTGCAGCGATGACCATGCGGCGGTGACAGAACAGAAGCAGCTGATCCGCGCACGCACGGAACGGCTTCCGCTGGCATCGCTTACGACCGATGGCTTCGGCGCGGATGCGCTTGATGTGCTGTTTGACCGTCCGGAGTGGGAAACGCTTTCCGAATCGTGTTTGGGCTGCGGCACATGTACCTTTGTCTGTCCGACCTGCCAGTGCTATGATATCCGCGACTTTGATACCGGACACGGCATCTGCCGGTATCGGTGCTGGGACAGCTGTATGTATTCGGAATTCACAAAAATGTCGGCAGGTCAGCCGCGTACCACGCAGATGCAGCGGTTCCGACAGCGGTTTCTGCACAAACTGGTGTACTTCCCGGCGAACAATGACGGGATGTTTGGCTGTGTCGGCTGCGGACGGTGTCTTGCGGCATGTCCGATTGCAATGAATATTACAAAAGTGATGAATATGCTTGGCGGGAAGGAGGAGTCGTAAATGGGACAAAATTTTCGGCCGGAAGCGCTGATTCCCGCCATCGGTGTGGTGACGGATATCCGGCGCGACACGCCCGATGTCAAGACCTTCCGTGTGGTCACACCCGATGGAGCAAAGCCGTTTGACCACAAGCCCGGACAGTGCGCCATGCTCTCTGTTCCGGGTGTCGGCGAGGCGATGTTTTCGATTACCTCCTCTCCGACCAACACGGATTATATGGAGTTCTCCATCAAGAAGTGCGGCTGTCTGACGGACTGGCTTCATGCGATGGATGTCGGACAGATGATTACAATCCGCGGTCCGTATGGCAACGGCTTTCCGGTGGACGGGGCGTTTGTCGGACAGAAGCTGCTGTTCATTGCCGGCGGCATCGGTCTGGCACCGCTGCGCTCAGTCATCAATTATGTCCGGCATTTCAGAGAACGGTACGGCGAGATCGATATTGTCTATGGTTCCCGCTCGATGCAGGATCTGGTGGACTATGACGAGATTCTCGGGGAATGGTGTGAGGAGGACGGCATTCGCGTCCATCTGACCATTGACCGGGAGCAGGAAGGCTGGGGAGGACATGTCGGATTTGTTCCGAACTATGTAAAAGAGCTTGACTTTGTTCCGGACCGCACAGCCATCATCTGCGGTCCGCCGATCATGATTAAGTTTACGCTGGCTTCTCTGGAGGCAATGGGCTTTTCCCGTGAGCAGGTCTACACAACAATGGAAATGCGCATGAAGTGCGGCATCGGCAAATGCGGCAGGTGCAACATCGGACAGAAATATGTCTGCCGTTACGGTCCGGTGTTCCGCTTTGATGCGCTGGATGCACTGCCTGAGGAATATGATTAAATACGAGGAATTCAGATTTCTATGGAAACAATGGTAACAATTCACCTGTTTGGGAAAGCATATCAGGTACCCGATTCCCTGACGGTCATGCGTGCGATGGAATACGCCGGTTATCAGCTGATCCGCGGCTGCGGATGCAGAAACGGCTTCTGCGGTGCGTGTGCGACGGTCTACCGCATTCACGGTCAGCGCGAGCTGAAAACGTGCCTTGCGTGTCAGACGAAGGTCGAGGACGGCATGTACATTGCCGCGCTTCCGTTTTTCCCGCTGGTCAAACAGGTTTACGATATGGAAAAAATCCGTCCGACCGAGCAGATCATGATGCAGCTGTATCCGGAAATATACGCCTGCATCGGCTGTAATGCCTGTACGCGCTCCTGCACGCAGGGACTGAATGTCATGCAGTACATTGCTTATGCACAGCGCGGTGAATATGACAAATGTGCCGAGGCATCCTTTGACTGTGTCATGTGCGGTGTCTGCTCGTCGCGCTGTCCCGCCGGCATTTCGCATCCGCAGGTGGCAATGCTGTCGCGCCGGCTCAACGGCAAGTATCTCGCACCGCCGTCAGCGCATCTGGAGGACCGTGTGCGTGAGATTGAAAACGGCACATTTACAGAGCTTTTAGAAGCACTGATGCAGAAGCCGATTGATGAGATGAAAGAGCTTTACAACAACCGTGAGATCGAAGTGTGAGGAGGGGATGACGATGTATCCAAGTCAATATGAAGCGTCCCTGACCGCACTGGCGCAGGCACGGGAGAGAAATCTTGCATATGAGCCGCCGCGCATGACGGCAGAGGAGAAGGAAACACTTCTCAGAACCTATCATCCCGACTATAAAACCGATGCATTTGCGGCGCTTGCGGTCGGGAAAAACAAAGGAGATGCTGTTCCGCATGAGCTTTGCGAAATGCTCCATGCGCACAGCAGAATCACACCGGCCGATGTCGATCTGACCGCCGTTATGTATGACGTGGATGTGCTGGTGATCGGCGGCGGCGGTGCCGGTGCCGCGGCGGCCATTGAAGCCAAAGAAGCCGGTGCTTCGGTCATGATCGTGACCAAGCTGCGCATCGGTGATGCCAACACGATGATGGCGGAGGGCGGCATTCAGGCGGCAGACAAGCCCGGAGACAGTCCCGCAATCCATTACCTTGATGCCTTCGGCGGCGGCCATTTTGCGGCAAAGCCGGAACTGCTCGGCAAGCTTGTCACCGAAGCACCGGAAGCCATCCGCTGGCTCGACCGTCTCGGTGTGGAATTTGACAAGGCACCGGACGGCACAATGATTACCACGCATGGCGGCGGAACCTCGCGCAAGCGTATGCACGCCGCAAAGGATTACTCCGGCGCGGAAATCATGCGGACTCTGCGGGATGAGGTGTTCAACCGCGAAATTCCCGTGCTCGATTTTACGGCGGCGGTTGAGCTGATTCTGGACGAAAACGGACGCGCGGCAGGAGCGGTTCTCCAAAATATGGAAACGAAGGAACTGCTGATCGCACGGGCCAAGACCGTGGTCCTTGCAACGGGCGGTGCCGGCAGAATGCATTATCAGGGCTTTGCCACCTCCAACCATTACGGTGCAACGGCGGACGGTTTGGTTCTCGGCTACCGAGCCGGTGCGTCTCTGCTGTATGCCGATACCTTACAGTATCATCCGACGGGAGCGGCATATCCGGAGCAGATTTTCGGTGCGCTTGTGACCGAAAAGGTGCGCTCGCTTGGTGCTAAGCTCATAGGCGCGGACGGAACCGTATTCATGCACCCGCTGGAAACGCGTGATGTCTCCGCCGCGGCAATCATCCGGGAGTGTACTGCACGCAAAAACGGTGTCGAAACGCCGTCCGGATGCGGTGTCTGGCTGGATACCCCGATGATTGAGCTGCTCGGCGGTGCGGGAACGATTGAAGCGCGGATTCCCGCGATGATGCGTATGTTCGGCAGATTCGGCATTGATATCCGCGTCGAGCCGATTCTCGTTTATCCGACACTGCACTACCAGAACGGTGGACTTGACATTGATGGGACATGCATGACAACCGGCGTTGAGAACCTGTTTGCCGCAGGTGAGGTGGTCGGCGGCATCCACGGACGCAACCGTCTGATGGGCAACTCGCTGCTCGACATCATCGTGTTCGGTCGATCTGCCGGACGCAATGCGGCAGCAGCGGCACAAACGGTGAAGCCGGGTGCGCTGACGCTGTCCCATGTGGAGGCTTTTGAAGCGGCACTGTCCGCGGAGGGCATTGTATCCGATGCGGTTTCCCCGAAGCTTTTGCCCAATTACACGGGCAGACGCTCGGAAATTTAACTTATTAATCGATTGCAAAATTGCATTTTGCAATCGGTTTCATCGGGCTGACGCATAGCCAACGAAGTTGCAGCGCAACTTCTGAAGAAATGCAATGCATTTCTTCGGATGGCGTCCCTTTGGTCGCTTTGAAGGTGTCTTTTTGGGCGGGAAACCCGCCCAAGCGACGCAATTTGTTCATATATCGCCCTTTGGGCGATGAAGGTAGGCAATTTTGCAATTGCCAAAAATTTAATTTATTACAAGGAGTATAACGATCATGAGCGGTATTGTTGATTTACTGGAGGCTTTGACCATTTTCTGTTTCGGTCTTTCCTGGCCGATTTCCATTCGCAAATCTGTGATTTCCCGTACAGCAAAGGGCAAGAGCCTGTTTTTTGAGGTGTTTTTACTGATCGGTTATGCCTGCGGCATTACGCGCAAGGTCATCCAGCTGACCACGATGGATGCAAGCGGACTGCTGTTTTTCCTTTCGTTCTTCTTCTACATCCTCAACTTTATTATGATTTCCATCGATGTGGCACTCTATTTCCGCAACTCGAAGCTCGACCGCGAACGTGCGGCATCGGGACAGTAAGCACAGATTTGCGGCGGAGGGCAATCATATGCATTGGAACGACAGTTATTTTTATCGTGAAGATGGAAGCCGTTACTTTCCGATGGGACTGTTCGGCTGCTATTTCAATCTCAGCTATGTCGGAGAAGAAATGGTCGCCAATTCCCAGCACGGAAACGCACTGATCGAATTCCAACACTGTACAGTCAGTGTCTGGCGGAAGTTCTTTCAATTCCTGGCAGACGAGGGCTGTACCGCCATCCGCATGTTTCCACGCGGAGACTGCGGCGGTTCTGCATGGGAAGGACTGGACATTGGCGGCAGGGTGCACCGTGCGCTGTTTGAAAAAATGAAAGCGTATCTGCGCTGTGCAAGAGAATACGGCATTCGTTTGCAGCTGTGTCTGTTCACCGAGCCGGAGTGCAGCTTCTACTGCCAGCGCGACACCCGTACCTACTGGGGCAGACGGCTGTGGAAGGATGAGGAGCTGCGCTGTGCCGCACCGTCACAGAAGCGCTTTCTTGACAATCCCGATGACATTGTTTCCTATGACGATTTTTTCACGGATCCCGATGTGCGCGACTGCTGTCACAGATTTCTGGATGAAATTCTGCCGCGGCTTTCGGAGTTCGGGGATGATCTGTTTGCCATTGAGCTGTTCAACGAATCGGGATGGGCAAGTCCTCATGCGCGTCCGATGAACACGTTCCGCTGGGAGGATACACCCGGGTATCTGGACTGGCACCGCGATATGGCAGAGCATGTGCGCCGCGTTGTGCCGCACATTCCGCTCTGCATCAGCAATCCGGGTGTCAGCATTCTCGGACACGATACCATTCATTGGAGCCGTGAAATCGGACCCGACTTCTTCTCTGTACACAATTATCCCGATATCTGCGGTTCCCGTCCCGGCATCGATTATGCCGCGATCAACGATATGCTGGTGCAATATACCTCCGCCTGTGTTCCGACGATGATGGGTGAGTGGAGAGCATACCGTGTGACATTTGCAGAAGAACAGAACGAGGACCGTGTCCAGGCACTGCTGTCCCGTGATACGGCATGGATGACGATGCTGTCGGGGGCGCCGGGCTGCATTTCCTGGCTGGCGCGCGGGTATGGAGAATATCATGCGGTCACAGAACTGTTTTCCCAGCTTGATGCCTATGCGCTTGTCCCGTCAGCACCGCTGGTCATCGACATTGCTGCGGCACAGGCATGGTTTGAGGTGCTGTGGAAGCAGGGGGCGGCGGAATGCGTCTATCCCGACTGGAAATGGTGTCCCGACCGGGATGCAACGGACGGCGGTCATCGCTTCTGCATCAAGTCCGAAAGCCAGCAGTATGCCGCACTGCTGAATGTCGAGCGGTGGAGTCTGGAAAGCGGCATTCCGGTGCGCTTCGCACTGGGTGAGGGAATTCCGCTGGAATCGGTGACGCATGAGACATTTGCCGCATATCAGCCGTATCTTGCACCGATTGCGGGCTATCAGCAGAAGGCATTTTCCGCCGATGACGATCGTCTGCGCGTGGTTTACCTGCGCAATATCGAATCGGTGGTTTGTGTGACGAAGGATAATGACGGTCAGCCGGTGGAATGCTACACGATGCGTCGGCAGAAGGCAGCGCCCGTGACGCTTTGCGGCATGGATTCTGCTTATCGCGTCCGACTGCTTGATCTCGAAACACGCTGTATGTCGGAAATCGATCCGACGGTACCGCTGGGGCTTGGCGTGACCGATCATGATTTTGTCGTACTGATGGAACAGAAATAAACCAAAACTTCAGCCACAGACCGTTTTTGCGATCTGTGGCTGAGCTGTTGTCTGAGATCAGATGCGGATGATGTCCCCCGCACAGTGGGAAAATTCTCTGCCATCGGACAGACGAAGGGTACCGTCGACCGATGCCGTTATGACAGCTTCTGTCAGCTTGCCGTCTTCCCATGTGAGGTCCACGGTATACCCGCCGCGTGCGTGCAGACCGCGGATGCTGCCGCATTTCCAGGAGGGAGGCAGCGCGGGCAGAAGACGAAGCATCCCCTCATGGCTTTGCAGAAGCATTTCCGCAACACCGGCGGTATAGCCTAAGTTGCCGTCGATCTGGAACGGCGGGTGGTTGTCGAACAGGTTCGGCAGTGTCGACTTTTCAAGCAGGAGCTGTACGTTTTCGCCTGCCTTTTCGCCATCGAGCAGACGCGCCCAGAACGAAATAATCCACGCACGGCTCCAGCCGGTTCCGCCGCCGCCGTAGGCAAGCCGCGTTTCCAGCGTCTTGCGTGCCGCCGCCATGACATCGGGGGTCTTGACGGTGATCTGCTGACCGGGATACAGGGCGAACAGGTGAGAGATGTGACGGTGACCGATCTCGATTTCCTTCTTATCGGCGTTCATCCATTCCATAATCCGTCCGTCCGCGGAAATCACGGTTGGGCGCAGACGGCCGATCAACGCGCGGTACACGGTGACATCACGTCCGAGAATGTCGCCTGCACGGATGACATCGGAGAACAGCTCGTATACAATCTGCTGGTCCATTGCCGCATCATCGCACATGACACTGACGGAGCCGTCCGGCAGTTCATACTCATTCTCCGGCGAGAGGGACGGAGAGATGCAGAGCTTTCCATCGTCCTCGCGAATCATCGTATCGACAAAGAACAGCGCCGCCTCTTCCATGATCGGATAATATTCTTCAAGGAAATCACGGTCCTGAGTGAACGCGTAATGCTCCCAGATGTGTGTCGACAGCCATGCGCCGCCCATCTGCCACATAGAAGAGGCAAGATAGTTGTCCTGCGGTGCGCAGTCGCCCCAGACGTCGGTATTGTGGTGCGCAACCCAACCGCGTGCGCCGTACATTTCGCGCGCAACATGACGACCGTTTGGTACCATGCGGCGCAGATGGTCAAACAGTGGCTGATGCATGTCGGAAAGACCTGTGACCTCCGCTGGCCAGTAGTTCATTTCGGTATTGATGTTAATGGTATAACGGCTGCCCCACGGCGGATTGTAAAGCTCATTCCAGATGCCCTGAAGGGTTGCCGGGAGCGTTCCCGGTCGGCTGCAGGAGGCGAGCAGATACCGTCCCATTGCAAACATATCGGCGACAAGTCCCGGGTCCGCGGCACCGTGTTTGACTGCTTCCAGACGCGCATCGTGCGGGATGGCATCGAGGGCGGGGGCGTGCGGCAGTGTCAGACGGCAGGCATCCATGATCGGACGGAAATCTGCCAGGTGTTCGGAAAGAAGCGCATCCCAGCCCTTCTGTTCTGCACGGTCGAGCCGTGCAAGTGCAGTTTCAATGAAATGCTCTCCATCGCGGAGCGTGGTTGCGGAGGCGGCAAGCAGGACGGTCTCCCCGGTGCCGCGGAGCATGTCACCGACGGCATGGAACTCACCTGCAATGGCACGCAGAACACAGCAGAAGGAGGGACCGCCATTTCCGGTTGTACCGCGGAGCAGGACTGTGCGGTCATCGAGCTTTTTCTGCTCCTCATTGAGGCTGGCGCGGCGCAGATACGCTCTCCATTCGCCGCACTCCATGCGGATGGCAAGGACACCGGCGGGATAGGAGATAAATGCTTCGCGTTTGTGGGGGATGCCGTCGAGGTTGTAGGATACACGGCAGACACCGTCATCCAGATCGAGAGAACGGTGATACTCAGTGACGCCCTCCTCCGGCTCATAACAGTGCATATTGCGTTTCATAAACCACAGTGCCTGGTGCGGTGTGATGAAGCGCGGATGCTTCGGCGTTTTGAATTCCAGCGTCAGCTCACAGAGCAGCTCGTAGTCGCGCTGACCTTCCGGCAGAGCGAGAACCCGCTCCTCGGTCATTTCCTCCGCTTCTGCAAAATGGCCCTGCCGCAGAAGCTGCCGGACGGTTTGCAGAGAAGCTGCCGCCTCGGGATTGATGCGGTCAAGATATCCGCCGGACCAGACGGTGTCATCATTGAGCGAGATGCGGTCCTGTAATGTGCCGCCGAAACACATGGCGCCCATCGAACCGTTGCCGAGCGGCAGGGCGGTGTCCCAGGTGGATGCGGGCTGATTATACCATAACGTTTGCATATTGAAAAATTCCTTTCGGTCAATGGTGTTTTCAACATTATACAACAAAAACCTGTATTTGTCTACATCTGATGGCAGAATTCCGGAAAAAAGAATTTTTTGGGATAAAAAAAGGGTTTTGCCGATGCAGAGCGTATTTTATAAAATTGAACGAAGAATACACGGGAGGCTTGAACGATGCGGAGAATGCGTTTTGACGGCAATTTTTTCCTGGCATTGCTGATCAATCTGTTGTTCCATTTGGAAGGAACGATTCCGGCATGGATTCTGCTTGCTCTGCATTTTTTATTCGGTCTTTCTGTAAAATGGTTCTGGATCGCGCTTGGTGTTTGGATCGGCGGTATGATACTCTGGATGCTGATTGTCGGCCGCTTTTACAGTTGGGCGGCCAGATGCGGCAGCATTCCCGACCGACCGAAAGAAAACAAAAACCCCTATTCCGTCGGGGCAAAAAAACAGGACGGAACCGAAACAAAGTAAAAATTTACATAATAAATTTAACAATATTTGAAAGGAGTTTCAATTATGGGACTTATAAAAGCAGCGCTCGGCGCAGCAGGCGGCGTACTCGCGGATCAATGGAAGGAATTCTTCTACTGTGATGCACTGGACATGAACACGCTGATGGTCAAGGGTCAGAAGCGTACCTCCGGCAGATCCTCCAACACAAAGGGTGAGGAAAATCTGATTTCCAACGGCTCCGTCATTGCGGTAGCCGACGGTCAGGCAATGATCATCGTCGAGCAGGGCAAGATCGTGGAATTCTGCGCAGAACCCGGTGAATTCACATGGGACGCATCGACCGAACCGTCGATTTTCGCAGGCAGCCTCGGCGACAGCATCAAGGATACCTTCCGTGCCATCGGCAAGCGTTTCACGTTCGGCGGCGACACCGGCAAGGATCAGCGCGTTTACTACTTCAACACCAAGGAAATCTCCGGCAACAAGTACGGAACTGCCAATCCCGTTCCGTTCCGCGTTGTCGTCAATGAGGAGCTCGGTTTCAAGCTTTCTGTCGATATCCGCTGCAACGGCGAATATTCCTACAAGATCGTCGATCCGATGCTGTTCTACACCAACGTCTGCGGCAATTCCGCACAGAGCTTTGACCGCTCCGAAATCGATTCGATTCTGAAGTCTGAGCTGCTCAATGCACTCCAGCCGGCACTGGCAAAGCTGTCTGCAGCAGGTGTGCAGTACTACGAAATTCCCGCACACACCTTTGACATCCGCGACGCACTCAACGAAGTGCTCGACCGCGAATGGGGTGAAAAGCGCGGTCTGGAGGTTTTCTCCTTCAACGTCAACTCCCTGACCATTCCGGACGAGCAGAAGAAGAAGATCACCGAATGGGAAGAAAATGCGATGACGATGAACCCGATGGTCGCAGGCTCCCGTCTGGTCGGCGCACAGGCAGATGCAATGCGTACCGCTGCCGCAAACGAAGGCGGTGCAATGCAGGGCTTCATGGGCATGGGCATGGCGATGAACGCCGGCGGCATGAACGCACAGAATCTGTTTGCCATGGGTCAGCAGCAACAACAGCAGGCTGAGACACAGCGGATTCCTACCCAGCAGGCGGATCCTGTCCCGATGGGCTGGAAGTGCTCCTGCGGTGCAACTGCAACCGGCAAGTTCTGCCCGGAATGCGGCGCAAAGAAGCCCGAGGAAAAGCCGGCAAATGCATGGACGTGCAAGTGCGGCGCAACTGCGACCGGTAAGTTCTGTCCCGAATGCGGCTCACCCAAGCCTGCGGACGAGGGCTGGACCTGCTCCTGCGGTGCTGTCAACAAGGGCAAGTTCTGCCCCGAATGCGGCGCGAAGAAGCCGGCAGGTGTCCCGCAGTACAAGTGCGACAAGTGCGGATGGGAACCCGAAAAGGGCGTCAAGCCGCCCAAGTTCTGCCCCGAATGCGGCGATCCGTTTGACAACGGTGATATCATCTGATTCTCATATTGGATGAATTGATAGACTGAATGAACGCCCCTCCCGATCCTGTTCAGGGTGGGAGGGGTTATTGTATCAGAGAACAGGAGGTTCCCTTGTCACAGATACAGGAATATAAGTGTCCGTGCTGCGGCGGTGCCATTGCGTTTGATGCAAATCTGCAAAAAATGAAATGCCCGTACTGCGATACGGAATTTGAAATGGAAACACTTGCGTCGTATGACAATGAGCTGAAGCAGGAAGTTGGCGACAGCATGGAGTGGGAAACGGCGCCCGGCAACGAATGGGAAGACGGCGAAACCGATCATCTGCGTGTATACATCTGCAAATCGTGCGGCGGTGAAATCGTTGGCGATGAAACGATGGCGGCAACCGCATGTCCGTTCTGTGACAATCCCGTTGTCATGATGGGACAGTTCCGTGGTGCACTGAAGCCGGATTATGTCATCCCCTTCAAGGTAGACAAAAAAGCGGCGGTTGCGGCGCTGAACCGTCATTACAGCGGAAAACGGCTTCTGCCCAAGGTCTTCAAGGATCAGAATCACATTGAGGAAGTCAAGGGTGTGTATGTACCGTTCTGGCTGTTTGATGCCGACGCGGATGCACAGATCCGATACAAGGCATCGAGAATCCGCCATTGGAGTGACAGTCGTTACAATTATACGGAAACCAGTTATTATTCGGTTGTACGGGCCGGCTCTGTCGGATTTGAACGAGTTCCGGTAGACGGCTCGTCCAAAATCGACGATACAATGATGGAATCGCTGGAACCCTTTGATTTTTCGGCGGCGGTTGATTTCCAGACGGCATATCTGGCGGGTTATCTTGCTGACAAATATGATGTAGATGCGGATGCCAGCCGTGGTCGGGCAAACGAGCGTATCAAAACGAGCACCGAACGCGCATTTGCGCAGACGGTGCAAGGTTTTACCAGCGTCATTCCGGAAAGCAGCAATATTCAGCTGAAAAACGGTTCGGCAAAATATGCGCTGTATCCGGTCTGGCTTCTGAATACCGACTGGAACGGAACAAAGTATACGTTTGCGGTCAACGGACAGTCCGGGAAGATTGTCGGCGATCTGCCGGTGGATAAGGCTGCATCCAGAAGATGGTTCTTTGGAATCTTTGCTGCGGTGACGGCAGTCTGCTTTTTCCTGCAATATCTGCTTGGACTGTGAGGAGGAGGGACAACAACATGAAAAAACAATTGGGAATCCTTCTTTTTACATTGCTTTTGATTTTGGGTATGACCTTATCCGCATCAGCCGCATCGATGCCGCGTCTGGTGGACGGTGCCGATCTTCTTTCTGACAGTGAGGAAGCGGAACTGCTTTCTATGCTGGACGAGATCAGCGCACGTCAGATGCTCGATGTTGTCATCGTCACCACGAATACGCTGGAAGGGAAATCCGCGATGGCGTATGCCGATGATTTTTTTGACTATAACGGTTACGGATTCGGATCCTCTTATGACGGTGTGCTGCTGCTGGTCAGCATGGAGGACCGCGATTGGTGGATTTCCACAAGCGGTTACGGTATTACGGCATTTACGGATTATGGCATTACCTGCCTTTCCGATCAGTTTCTGCCCGATCTCGGAAACGGGTTTTACGCAGATGCATTTGAAACCTTTGCCCGCGGATGTGATGAATACATCACCCTTGCAAGAAATGGTACGCCGTTTGATGTCGGTTCGGAACCATTTGATCCGGGGTCCTCATTTCTGATTGCCGCAGTGATCGGTCTGATCGCGGCGCTGATCGTTGTTTCTTCCATGAAAGCACAGCTGAAAACTGTGCGTCAGCAGAATGCGGGTTCTTATCTCAAGGACGGCAGTTTTCAGCTGACCGAGTCGAGAGAGATGTTCCTGTACCGCAATGTTCACCGTACGGTGAAGCAGGAAAGCTCCTCCGGCGGCTCGAGTACGCACCGTTCCTCGTGCGGACGTTCTCATGGCGGCGGCGGTGGAAAATTCTGAGCATGATACAGAATTCACGAGTACAATTTTGAATCAAAGAACAAATTCGGGAAATCCTGTTTGATGGGATTTCCCGATTTCGGGTTACATTATAATATAATATAGTGCCGCAGGACCGACAGAAGCCGTAGAATCGACAGAAGTCGTAGAATCGGCAGAAGTCGTAGAATCGGCAGAACGGAGATATCAAAATGAAAATCGGACTTTCCAGTTACAGTATGGATAACTATATGCAGAGCGGTGAGATGACGATACTGGACGTCATGACCTTTGCAAAAGAACAGGGGGCAGAACATATAGAGCTTGTCCCGTTTGGATTTACGCTTGTTGATGATCAAACCGGCGTATTCGACGAAGACCTCATTGCGGCGATTCGTTCCAAATCGGCGGAATTGTCCCTGCCGTTATCCAATTATGCGGTGCTCGGAGATCTTCTGAAGCCTGAGGAAGAAGCCTACCGTGCGGAACTT
>SVRM01000127.1 GCA_015064785.1 Oscillospiraceae bacterium | reverse complement strand
CGGATGTTGGTGATCGGTGTTCCGAGCACCAGATCGAGACGCAGTGCGGCGACGCTGGACAAAAGTGCGGTCGGACCTTTGACATCGCGCCCCTGAATGGCACCGCAGGAATCGCACAGCGGATCGTTTGCCGCGCGTCCGTCGGGTGTTGCACGGACGCCATGTCCGGCATATTCATAGGTGGTAAACTGATTGGATACCGGGAAATACCGTCCGCCGGGTGTACAGGTATGGCGCTCGAATTCCGAGAAAATCCGCTCGGACAATGTCGATGCGATAGCGTTGACGGAAGCATTGTCGTTGCCGTGCTTGGGCTGACGCGCACAGTCGGCAAGGAACTGCGGCTCCTGCGCGTCCAGCTTTTCCAGAAATTCCGCGGCGGTATAGCGATGCTCGTCAAAGACCAGCGTTTTTACCACCTGCATGGAGTCGATGACATTGATCAGCCCCGCGACATTGATGACACTCCAATTGTATCTGGCACCGCCTGCGTTGAAGTCCTTCATGCGGTCGATGCAGTCATCGATGAACAGTGTGCGGATCGGCTGCGGACGGAACTGTGCGCGTGTTTTGCGGTGTTCCTCCAGATTGCCGCAAACACCTGCAATGATACGTTCTGCCTCGCATGCATAAGCATCAAGAAAGGCATCAAAGGAGGTATACTCCGCGAGATGCTCCCGCAGAAATTCATCGAAAATCAGTGCGGTATTGATACCGGCATCGTCTGAGCCAACGTTGGACAGACCTTCGATCATCGTCTCTGTACAGCCGCCGAATGCAAGAAATTGCAGGTCCTCCTCCGTCACCTGCGGAAGGCGCCGGTTGATTTCGCGCTTATAGGAATCCCAGTTATAAAATGCCGGCTGACCGCAGCTGGTGCCGATGGAAGCATACGCGGCTTCCCAGACCTCATCTGGCATATCCTCGGATACAAGCAGCTGAATGTTGGGTCTGCGGATGTTGTGTGCCGCGTCGATGCACTGTACGGTCAGCTCGTTGTACTGCGGACCGAGCGGCAGGGACCAGCCGTCGTTGATATCGACATGGCGGTACAGCTCGCGGAGTTCTTCGCGGATATCCTCGCCCTGCCAATACGGATACAGACCGCGGTCAATGCCGCCGATGTCATCGCATCCGTCGACATAATAAACGAAATTCCATGCGACAAGTGCTTCATAGATATTGCGCGGCGTATGATCCGGAACATAGCGCAGTGCCGCGATCAGGTCCTCCGGCGCACCGACTGCTTCCAGATGCGCGATACAGCGGCGGCGGTAGCAGTCGATACCGTCGAGCAGACGCAGCATGGCATCCTGGAAATCGCCTTTGGGCAGTGCCGTCACACGCGCACGGTACCCATTCAGTCCGTCCACCAGAATACGTCGATAATTGATAAAGGAGTGTGTATACCCGGCACCGCCCACCGTGTGCGGCGGTCTGACCGGAACAACGCGTGAAAATTCCTCGGAAAGCAGCTCTGCCGCCGCAGGGACCTTCTGTGCAAGACGGCCAAGATCTGCATAATACGTATAGGAAAACTCAGATTTGACTGCGACATCCGCATTTTCCGCATTTTTGTTGATACAGCGACCGCAGGGATACAGCCTGCCGCCGTCGTACGGTGTCAGTGCTGCATGCTCAAAATAAGCCGCCGCAGCACATGCATACCGGTACAAAGGTTCTCGATCCGTATGGATCACAAGCTCTGCGGCATAATATTCATCAAATGACTGCAGTGCCTGATACAATTCGATTGACATCTGATTTCACCATCACTTTCGTAATCATTTTTATACAAAAGATTTCTGATTTGATTATACCATGAGAATTATTGGATGTCAAGTTAGAAGATCCATTTTCAAACGGTGTTTCGCAGCCCCAATTCCACATAAAAGCAATGGTCTATAGGATGCAGTATAAATGCCGTCAAATTCAGAATTTCTCTTCATTTACCTATTGACACCGTCATAGATCTGTGCTATAC
The DNA here is from genome assembly GCA_015064785.1 of Oscillospiraceae bacterium. Taxonomy (GTDB): domain Bacteria; phylum Bacillota; class Clostridia; order Oscillospirales; family CAG-272; genus RGIG3925. Next base: position 6,058 of record SVRM01000127.1, on the reverse strand, counting down.
TATCCATATTATCAGATAATTTTGTTTCAGGAAAGGAAACAGACCATGTTCGCAATGCATTCCGTCAATGTCAATGGCAAGCGCGTCTCTGTACGAGAACAGAACGGGCTTATGTTGTTATTGTCATTTGGCGGATAATGTATCTGTACGCTATGATAATCAGCGGTGTAAGCCTCACATTGGATGGCTGACACCGCTTTTTATAGTCCAATTTTATTTCATGAAAGGAGACCGACGATGTATCTTCCGATCGATCTGAAAACCACAACTCTTTATACCGACCGTCTCATGCTGCGCCCGTGGACATGGGATGATCTTGGTGATTTCCATGCTTATGCCTCCGTCGACGGCGTCGGACAGATGGCAGGCTGGAATCCGCACAAATCAGTTGATGAAACGCGGCAAATACTAACCAAGTTCATGGAGCACGGCAACGTCTTTGCCATAGAACACAGGGAAGACCGACGCGTTATCGGCTCGCTGGGGCTTCACAAACCGCGCTTTGAATCCTTGCCGGGCGGAGAAAATCCGTACGCGGATCTGCGCACCTGTGAGATTGGATATGTCCTTGCAAAGCCATATTGGGGTCAGGGATTGATGCCGGAAGCGGTACGGCGTGTACAAACGTATCTCTTTGAGGAGCTTGCGGCGGACATTGTATTTGTTTGCCATTACAATTTCAACCGGCAATCGCGCCGCGTCATTGAAAAGTGTGGATTTGCGTTTTTATGCGAGGAGGAGCACACGGCAAAACAGCTTGGAAAAACGTATCCTGCGCGGCGATATATCCTTGACAGGGAAGACTATTATCAAAGATAAAACAGGGATACCGTGCATAAGACACAGCATCCTCTGTTGCCGGAATATTCAGCGGTTTATTTCAGAAAGCCGAGATTGCGGATGATTGCAGGTTCTTTTGCCTTGCCTGCACAGACCTGGAAGAAGCAGATGATGTTCACAATGCCGAGAATGCAGATGCAGACAGCCGCCGCGATCGGAGCAATAATCGTGATTGCCAGAATTGCGGCAATCATACCGAGCAGTGCATTGCAGATCTGAATCTTCAGTGCCTGTCTGACATGGAATGCGGCATAGGCAGACTTGCTGCCTGCAAGCAGCGCAATGACAATTCCGATCCATCCCATCAGATACGGCAGCATCGCAAAAACCTTGTTTTCTGAGATGTCAGCGGTATCAAAATCTGCGGTATGATCGGCAGGATCAGTTTGCTGCGGAACAACATAGGTTAAAGGATTGCCGCACTGTGCGCAGACCTGTGCTCCATCATCATACGTTAAATGGCAATTCATACAAACTTTCATATGTAATACCTCCGGTGAAATCGATTTTCATTTGTATTATATCATGTCGGATAACAAAATGCAACGGATTGGTGTAAATTTTTCAAAAAATCAGATGTTTTTCACACATCAACACACATCAATCAGAAGATGTCGGAAATAAATTTTCCGGAAAATGAAAAAAATCCGAAAAACACCTTGCTATTCAGATCATTTTGTAGTATAATATATGATAAATATCTGTAAATTATCCATCTAAAATAAAAGGAGACATCCCATCTTATGAATCAGTTAAAACAAGCGGCGGCGGCATCGATTCTTGAAAAGATTCATGCACTTACAGACTGCGCAAATCTGTCCGTCAACGACGTTGTGGGTATGTTTGAATACCCGCCGGACCCGAAAATGGGTGACCTTGCATTCCCTTGCTTCAAGCTGGCAAAGACCCTGCGTCAGGCACCGCCGAAAATTGCAGCAGCCCTGTCCGACGGTCTTTCCGTTCCCGGTATTTCCCGTGTGGAAGTTGCGGGTGGTTATCTGAATCTGTTTACCGACAAGTCCGGTATGGCGGCAAATACCGTCAATACCATTCTCGAAAAGAAAGAGACTTATGGTGCAAACGACGAGGGTGTCGGCAAGACGGTTGTTCTTGACTACTCCTCTCCCAACGTTGCAAAGCCGTTCCACATCGGCCACCTCGGTACGACTGTCATTGGTCACAGTTTGAAGAAGCTGCACGCCTTCTGCGGTTATGACTGTGTCGGTATCAATCACCTCGGCGACTGGGGTACCCAGTTTGGCAAGATGATCGTCGCCTACAAGAGATGGGGCGATCGTGCGACTGTGGAAGCAGGCGAGTGCGATGCGCTCGTCGATCTCTACGTCAAGTTCCACGAGGAAGCCGAAAAGGATCCTACGCTCAACGATGAAGCACGTGCTGTCTTCACCGCCATGGAACACGGCGAGCCGGAATACATGGAGCTGTGGAAGTGGATCATCGACATTTCCCTGCGTGAATACGAAAAGACCTACAAGCAGCTCGGCATCACCTTCGACTCCTATGCCGGTGAGAGCTTCTACACCGACAAGATGCCTGCGGTTGTTGAAGAACTGAAGCAGTCCAATATCATGGTCATCGACGACGGTGCGTCCATCGTTGACCTGTCCGAATACAATATGCCGCCCTGCCTGATCCTCAAGCGCGACGGCTCCACGCTGTACCCCGCTCGTGACATCGCGGCGGCACTGTACAGAAAAAAGACCTACAACTTCGATAAGTGCATCTACGTCACCTCCTCCGGTCAGAGCCTGCATTTCGCACAGTGGTTCAAGGTGCTTGAGCTGATGGGCTACGAATGGGCAAAAGATCAGCTCGTTCACGTTCCCTACGGCACCGTTTCGATTGACGGCGGCAAGCTCTCGACCCGTTCCGGCAACGTTGTGCTGCTGCGTGACCTGTTCAATCAGGCAATCGAGAAGGTTGCAGCGATCATGGAAGAAAAGAACCCGAATCTCGAGGGCAAGGAACAGATTGCGGAATCTGTCGGTGTCAGCGCCATCATCTTCTACTACCTGTCCTCCGGCAGAATTCGTGATATCAACTTCATCATGGAGGATGCACTGTCCTTTGAAGGCAACACCGGTCCTTACGCGCAGTATACCTACGCGCGTTCCTGCTCCATCGTGTCAAAGGCACAGGCTGCCGGTATGACCGATCTGCACGCGCCCGTCGATCTTACCGGCGTTGCACTGACAGAAGAAGAAAATGCCCTCGTCAAGACGCTGGCGCTGTTCCCCGACAAGGTCGCACAGGCACTGCACGAGTCCGAGCCGTCTGTCATCACACGTTATATCCTCGATGTCTGCGCGGACTTCAACCGCTTCTACCATGATATCCAGATTCTGTCCTGCGAGGATGAAGCACTGCGCGCCTTCCGTGTCAAGCTGACTTTGGCTGTCAAGTATGTACTCGGCACTGCATTTGATCTGATCTGCATCGGCAAAAACGAAAAAATCTGATAAAGAAAGATAAAGATATAGAGAAGGAGAATTATCATGTCCGGACATTCCAAATGGAACAACATCAAACACAAGAAAGAAAAGACCGACGCCCAGCGCGCCAAGGTTTTTACCAAGGTCGGTAAGGAAATGGCTGTCGCCGTCAAGGAAGGCGGTCCCGATCCCGTATCCAACTCCAAGCTCGCCGCGCTGATTGCAAAGGCAAAGACGCTCAACGTCCCCAACGACAACATCGAGCGTATCATCAAGAAGGCATCCTCCGCTGACGCCGCCGACTACGAAGAAATCACGTATGAGGGCTACGGACCGGCAGGCATCGCGTTCATCGTTCAGGCAACGACCGACTCCAGAAACAGAACCGCCGGCAACGTTCGCCACTACTTTGACAAGTTCGGCGGCAACCTCGGTACTGTCGGATGCGTCTCCTTCATGTTTGAGGACAAGGGTGTCATCGTCATTGAAAAGGAAGATGTCGACGAAGATCAGCTGATGGAAGATGCTCTCGAAGCAGGTGCTACCGACTTCCTCGCAGAAGACGAAGTCTTTGAAATCTACACCGAGGTTGACGATGTCGCAGCTGTCGCAAAGACGCTTGCCGACAAGGGCTACACCTACGTCTCCGCAGAAGAAGACAAGATTCCGCAGTCCTATGTCAACGTCACCGACGAAGACGCTGTCACCAACATGAACAAGCTCATCGACGCACTCGAGGACGACGACGATATCACCGCTTTCTTCCACAACTGGGAAGAAGCATAAAACCGCGGAGCGGTTTTATGCGACGAGATTTTCAAGCCTGTCGGCTTGAAAACTCTGCTGCGTGACCAATCGTCATAAAACCGTTAGAAATACAATCGCGGAGCGGTTTTATGCGCGAGATTTTCAAACCTGACGGTTTGAAAACTCTGCTGTATGACCAATCGTCATAAAACCGTTAGAAATACAATCGCGGAGCGGTTTTATGCGACGAGATTTCCAAGCCATTGGCTTGAAAACTCTGCTGTTTGGCAATTTTTCCAATCATACCAAGAATGACTGTAGTACAAACCATCTCAATCACGGGCGATTCGTGAATCGCCCCTACAGTTCCTTAAACCGAAATTGCAATGATGCGACAAGTGCATCAAGATTGCACCGTACCATACATGTACGAGAAAGGAATAACAACCATGAAACACGAACTTGCTAAAACTTATGCTCCTGCGGAGCTCGAAGACAGACTTTACAAGGAATGGAGCGAGAAGGGCTACTTCACGCCCAACACCAAGGGTGATGCGCCTGCCTACACCATCGTCATTCCTCCGCCCAACATCACCGGTCAGCTGCACATGGGTCATGCGCTGGACAACACGCTGCAGGACATCCTGATCCGTCACAAGCGTATGCAGGGCTACTGCACGCTGTGGGTTCCCGGCACCGACCATGCTTCCATCGCAACGGAAGTCAAGATCGTTGAAGCGATGCGCCGAGAAGGTATCTCCAAGGACGACATCGGTCGTGAAGGCTTCCTCGAACGCGCATGGGCATGGAAAGATCAGTACGGCGGACGCATCATTTCTCAGCTGAAGCGTCTCGGCTCCTCCTGCGACTGGACGCGCGAACGCTTCACGATGGACGAGGGCTGCTCCAAGGCTGTCAAGGAAGTCTTTGTCCGTCTGTATGAACAGGGCCTGATCTACCGCGGCAACCGCATGATCAACTGGTGCCCGTGCTGCTCCACCTCCATCTCCGACGCAGAAGTCGAATACGAAGAACAGAACGGCAATTTCTGGCATCTGCTCTACCCGGTCAAGGAAACCGGCGAAATGCTGGAGCTGGCGACCACCCGTCCCGAAACGATGCTCGGCGATACCGCCGTTGCCATCAATGCCGATGACCCGCGCTATGCACACCTGCACGGCTGCCATGTCATCCTGCCGCTCATTAACAAGGAAATCCCGATTGTCTGCGACGAGCACGCCGACATGACCAAGGGTACCGGTGTCGTTAAGATCACCCCTGCACACGACCCCAACGACTTTGAAGTCGGTCAGCGTCACAACCTGCCGCTCGTCCGCGTCTTCACCTATGACGGTCACATGACCGGTGCCGCAGAAAAGGCAGAATGTGATGAACTGTTTGCTACCGGCAAGGCATCTGTCGGCGAACCGCATGTTCTTGACTGCGGCAAGTATGCCGGCATGACCACAAAGGAAGCGCGCAAGGCAATCGTTGCAGATCTGGAAGAACTTGGACTGCTGAAGAAGATCGAGCCGCTGACCCACGAGGTCGGTACCTGCTACCGCTGCCATACCACCATTGAACCGATGGTTTCCAAGCAGTGGTTTGTCTCCATGGAACCGCTGGCAAAGCCCGCCATCGACGTTGTCCGCTCCGGCGAGATCAAGTTCGTTCCCGAACGTTTTGACAAGAACTACTTCCACTGGATGGAAAATATTCGTGACTGGTGTATCTCACGTCAGCTGTGGTGGGGTCACCGTATTCCCGCGTTCTACTGCGACGACTGCGGCGAAATGATCGTTACCAAGGATGAATCCGCTGTCTGCCCGAAGTGCGGACGTGAAATGCGTCAGGATCCCGACACGCTTGATACCTGGTTCTCCTCCGCGCTGTGGCCGTTCTCCACGCTCGGCTGGCCGGAAAATACCGACGATCTGAAGCGTTTCTATCCGACCTCCACGCTCGTCACCGGCTACGATATCATCACCTTCTGGGTCTCCCGTATGATCTTCTCCGGT
>SVRM01000009.1 GCA_015064785.1 Oscillospiraceae bacterium | reverse complement strand
AATCTTCTTCTGAGAGGGATTGCCTTCGTCGTCGATGTTGAAGGAGCCCCATGCATTCGGAATGGTACCGTCGTCAATGGCAGTGACCTTTTCGTTTGCGATCTTCTGACCGAGCTTGCCTGCCATCTGGGACATCCCCTTTGCAACAGAGGTCGCTTCAAGGGAGTGACCGCAGGCTTCGTGGAAGATAACGCCGCCGAAGCCGTTTTCAATGGCAACGGTCATCTTTCCGGCAGGACAGTAGCCTGCGTTCAGATTGACGATGGCGGAGCGAGCTGCTTCCACACCGATGGATTCGGGGGAAATCATATCAAACAACTCCAGACCCATTCTGCGTCCGGGAGATGCGGAACCGGACTGGTTCTCGCCGTTTTTGGATGCAATGGCAGAAACCGCCATACGGGTTCTGATCTGGCGGTCACCGGTCAGAAGTCCGTCGGAATTGGCAATCAGGATTTCATGGTCAACGTCCAGAAGGTTTGCGGAAACCTGAGCGATGTCCTCATGGTAGTTCTTTGCCGCAAAGTATCCCTGCTTGAGAAGATCAATCTTTGTCGATTTTTTTGCGGTATCCGGAACGATCACAATGGGATGGACATCGGCAAATCTGCGTTCGGTCAGATGGATGTCAAGGAGCGTCGGATTGTCTGCGATGACATCGGCAACCTGCGCGGCACAGCGAAGGAGTCCTTCTCTTGTGAGATCAATGGTGGATGCGCTGACGCAGCGGACACCGAGGAATGCACGGATACCGACACCGCAGACCGTATGGTCGGTGATGCTGTCGACCTTGCCGTCGATCATGTAGACGGAGTTGGTGCGGGTATTCTCGGCATAAAGCTCCGCAAAATCCGCGCCGGAGGACATGGCACGCGCCAGAACCTCTTCAAGTATAGCTTTTGCAATCATGTTTTTTCTTCCTTTCATGAAAATGAAATTGTATATGATATAGTATACCATATTTTTCTTCATCTGAAAATAGGTTTCCATGATTTTTCTGAAATTTTTCTGTTTTTTATCCGCGCAGGGGACGATTTTTGGGAAAACCTTGACAAAACGCAGATTTGAATTTATAATATACTCAATAACAAACGTTGGAGTGGTGTGAAGATGATGACAGCCGCTTATTATCAGACGCCGATCGGTACCCTGTACGCAGACTTTGACGGCGATTTGCTTTGTACGCTTGTCCTCACCGCTGCAGATGTTCCGAACAGCGCAGATACACCTGCCGCAGCTGCACTCGGCGCTGCACTCGATCGGTATTTTGCGGGAGATGCGCACGCTTTTGACGGCATCGCCATCCGGATGCAGGGAACACCGTTTCAGGTCAAAGTCTGGAACGCCTTGCGCGGCATTCCCTACGGACAGGTACGCACTTACGGTGAGATAGCAGCGGCGATCGGTCTGCCGGGCGCGTCCCGTGCGGTCGGCTGTGCGTGCAACAAAAACCACCTTCTGCTGATTGTTCCGTGTCATCGTGTTGTGTCATCGGGCGGCAGACTTGGCGGTTTTGCACTTGGTACCGACATCAAACGGCAGCTTCTGCATCTGGAATCGGCGAAGATTGGATGAAAGATAGGAGAGGATCATTTCATGAAACCGACCATATGCGGGCTGGACTGTTCCGCCTGAGGGATGACCGCTGCGTCTATCTTGGCAATCAGCTTCCGAAGAAAAACAGCAATCGCTGCTACGAGCTGACGGCGGATGATCGGTATCTGCTCGTCTGCGAATACGGCGAGAGCGGTGCGGATGCGGAGATTGTTGTGTTTGTGCGCGGAAAAATCAAAAAACAAGGAGATTCAGATAACAATGAAAACAAGTGAAATATTCCGTCTTGATCGGGCGGCATTTATGACAGAAATTGATTGGGTGACACCGCTTCACGCAATCTGCGGTGATGCAATCACATGGACGAGTGAAAATCCTGACGTTGCCTCAGTCGATGAAAGCGGCGTTGTCACAGCGGTCGGGAACGGTGATACGAAAATTACAGCAACCACAGCGGACGGCAAAACTGCAAGCTGTATCGTTTCCGTCGGCTACCACGGACAAAATCCTCTGCTGCCGCCGACTTGGGGACTGTTTATCGCAGACGGTGAGCCGCATGTATTTGACGGCAAAATGTATCTCTACGGTTCCCGCGACAATCCTATGGGTGTCAATGCAGCCGGACGTCCCGAATTCTGCTCAGGTGACTATCATGTCATTTATTCCGACGATCTTCTGCACTGGACAGATGCAGGCGTTTCGATTTCGATTGATGATTTCCCGGAGGATATGCGATACAGCGAACCGACGGCTGAGGAGATTGCCGAAGCGGAGAAAAAAGAGCAGACCGTGGGTCCGAAGCGCATCAATTATCTCTGGGCACCCGACCTGTTCAAATCGCCGCGCGAGGAGAAGTATTATCTGACCTTCTGCTCCGGCGAGGCGCACGGTGAATATTTTATTGCGGAAAGTGACAGCCCGACAGGACCGTTTGAGAATATTCGCTATCTGACCGATCACGGAACACGGATGCGCGGCATTGATCCCGGTGTGCTGGTGGATGATGACGGGCGTGTCTACATCGCACTGCCCAAACCATTCCGCATCGGTGAACTTGATCCCGACAAGGGCTATGCAGAAATCAAAGAAGGTTCTTTTATCAATGTGCAGCATCTGGTTGCAGAATCCCCCGACGGTCATTACGGATTTGAGGGTCCGTCTCTGCGCAAATTCGGAAATCGCTATTACTTTATCTATATTGCATCAGAAATCGGTCAATGGCGACCTGTGCGCATGAATTATCTTGTTTCCGATAACATTCATGACGGCTGGAAATTCGGCGGTATGATTATCGATACCTACGACTATCTGGACGGAGTCAATGTTCACGGTTCCATCGCTCCGTTCGGTGATCAGTTGTACCTTGCCTATCACCGTCTCTGTCCGGGGGTTCCGACGCATTTGATGCGCGAGATGCACATGGAACGTGTTTCCTTGGATGAAAACGGCAGCTTTATTCCGGTTACAATGACCTCCTCCGGCGTCCGTGGTTCGTTTGCGGTCGGTGAGCGGATTCCCGCTTCCACTGCAGTCTGCTTCTCCGGAGGGCGCGGCGATCTGCGCTTCATGCACCGCGGAACAGAGGAGCCTGTCGGCAGTCACTGCTGGACATTTCAAGAGTATCCATTTGCATGGTATGATACCGCAGGACAGTACAACGGCTACCGTTATCTCAATCTTGACGGTGCGAAAGCAGTCCGATTCCGTATCCGTACCACCGCACCGGGAGCCGCATTGCTTTTACGCGACGGCGATCACGGCACTGTTCTCGCACGCGTGACACTGCCTGATACAGCCGGAGAATGGACAGAGGTTTCCGGCGCACTGACAGGCACGTTTGTTGGTCGGTATACTGTAAACGTGGAGCTGGAAACAGCACCGGCAGCAGGTCGTGTTGAGTTTGACAGCTTCTGCTGCCTGTAACATGCAAATATCACAAAAAACAACTAAAGGAGATATCAACATGAAAAAAATCATTGATGCTGCATCCGAGCGGATTCTGCTTGCAGCGCACCGCGGTGCTGCAGGAGGCAACATTCCGTGCAACACACTCGCCGCTTATGAGATCGCACTTCGTCAGGGGGCTGACATCGTTGAAATCGACGGCGCTGTCACCGCAGACAAACAGCTTTACGTTTTCCATCCCGGCATGGAGCATCCGCATCTTCGTTCCGATATCCGTATCAGAGATATGATGGCAGAAGATGTTGATAAGCTCGTTTTCGTCAATCAGGACGGAACCAGGACCGTACATCCCGTAAGCCGTCTGGACGAGGTTCTTGATCTCATCAAGGGACGTGCCTATGTCAACGTCGATAAGTTCTGGGACGATATTCCCGGCATTACCGATTGTATCCGCCGTCATGGAATGCAGGAGCAGGTTATCGTAAAAACCGGCGCCGATCCCAAGTGGTTTGATCTGGTAGAACAGTACGCACCGGAGCTTCCGTATATGCCCATTATCAGCGAAACGGATACCTGCACAGAAGCGCTTTTGAAGCGGAAGATCAATTTCATCGGCGCAGAAGTTCTGTTCAAGACCGAAGAATCACAGGTTGCAACGAAAGCATATATCGATACAATGCATGAAAAGGGACTGCTTCTTTGGGCAAACGCAATCGTTTATGATTACCGCGCAGTGCTGACAGCGGGGCATACCGACGATTCCTCTTTGACCGGCGATCCGTATTCCGGCTGGGGCTGGCTTGCAGATCAGGGCTATGATATCATTCAGACCGACTGGACACTGGCGGCAAAGCTGTATCTGGATGAGGTCGGTAAGAGAGTCAAATAAGCAAACGTTTCACAGCGCATTTCTGCCGAAAAAGCAGGAATGTGCTGTTTTTCTGCGTATTTTGTTGAAAAAGTAATATAGTAGGAGATGCTGTCCATGACAGAAATGACAGAACAACAAATCCGTGCCATTTATATCGAAAACGGATTTCCCGATGATACCCCGACGCTGACCAATGTTGGATTCCGCAATCGGGTTTATATCGGTGAACATGCGGTTCTCAAAGTATATCCCGAGGATAACCGCCGCGGATATCAGAAGGAACACTGGTTTTACGAAACCGCAAAACTTGACGGAATTCCGCAATTGTATGCAGCAGGGGAGAACTGGATTCTGATGGAACGCATTCACGGTATCGGTTTGTTCCGGCTGTGGCGTGATCTTTCTGTAGAGGCACGGGAGGGTATCATCCGGCAGATCGCGGAAATCACGCTTGCGATCAACGGCATTGATCTTTCGGGTACGGAGGCGTTTTTACCGCACTACAGCGATTACCGTTCGCGCGTTTTGTATCGGATCAACACGCTGGCACAGAAGCTGCGTGAAATCGGCGGCATCAGGGAAGAACTGCTTTCCCGGGTACTTTCTTATGTACAGACACACGCGCATGTTCTTGACGGTGCGCAGTCGGTTCTGATCCACTATGACCTGCATTTTGATAATTTTCTTGTCACGGAAGAGGGCAAGGTCGTTCTGATCGACTTTGAAATGTTGGAAGCGGCACCGATGGATATGGTTCTTGACGTCTGGCAGCGAATGCTGATTCATCCGTTTACCTACGCAAATGAGGACGATCATCCGCATACCCATCCCAAAGATTACAGTAATTTGCTTCTCTGGATGCAGAAATACGCACCGGACCTGTTTTCCCATCCCGATGTGCGCCGTCGAGTCAATCTGTACGGCATTCGTTATGAGCTTGATCTTCTCTGTGAGTATCCGATGGCAGCTTGGCCAATCGAACGTCTGGAACGTTATCTGGAAGAAAATTTGTGGTAATTTATAATGGCGTTTATAAACGCATCCGTTTGCACGTTGTTTTATTAAATATAATTTAACAATTGTGTTGCCTGTCATATCCTCTGATTCGCTTTCATACATTGCCTGTGAAAGAATACCGGACAGTGAAAACTGTAATCAACCGGTGTCGGGGGATAACTATGGATGCCATCAGAGAACGTGTTCTCACCTTGGGTGAGTATATCCGTGATACACATGCTACCGTGCGCGAGGCTGCCGGACGTTTCGGCGTATCCAAATCGACGGTTCACAAAGATATGACACAAAAGCTCACACAGATCGATCCGGCAATGTATGCCGCAGTGCGCGCAGTCCTCGAAGAAAACAAGGCCGAACGGCATTTGCGCGGCGGGGAAGCAACAAAACAAAAATATCTGCTGATACATCAGGCCGCGCAGGAAGAATGAACATAGTGTGAATTTTGTTCGTCAATCAGAATTCGACCGATTTCATGAGGATTGGGGTGTATAATGAATACACCCCAAAGCAGGAGGTCAAAAATATTGGACGGTGTAATTGTCTGGGGAGAAGTCCTGTTTTGCATCGACTTTTCCATGGATTTCTGCGCACTCTATTTTACATGCAAGCTGCTCGGATGGCGTGTGCGTTTGCGGCGATTGCTTCCGGCGGCAGCGATTTGTGCAGGGATCAGTGTCTTTTGCACAGCCGTATTATCCGGCGCAGTTTCAGCAGCCATACTTTTGCTCGGATGGCTGACATCGGCTGTGATTCTTGCTCCCCGGAAAAAACGGAAAATCCGCATGATGCTTTGCGCGTTTTTCCTGTTTCTATTTCTGGAAGCCTGTGCCGGCGGAATCATGACTGTTATATTTGTATGGCTGAACCGGCGTTTTGCCGCACTTGGATTCACGGTATCGGATGGAGCGGTACGGCATCGCCTGTTTTTCCTGACAGTATCGGCGATCTTTGTATTTCTTGGTGTCATCTGTCGGATTATATCACGCGCGGAGATCAAAAAACTGGTGAAGCGCAACGGAACTGCATCCGTACAGTGGAACGGGCATGAAACAGTTGTGCCGTGCCTGTTTGACAGCGGAAATCTTGTATCTGAACCGATATCCGGAAAGCCGGTGATGATTCTTCCGTACAAGGAACAATATCGCCTTGGCGTGGAACCGGCGCAGCTGGAAAACGGACGGGTGCACGGAAGCCGACTGATTCCATTGAAAACATTGGACCGATTGTCGTTATCATGGGGGATTCTACCCGATGCTGTCAGATTGCAGGCGGATCGTCTTGATATTCCAGAAACAGAGATATACATTGTTTTCTCGCGCGGTACGGAATATGCGATCGTTCCGACAGCCGTGCTGCCGCTTGAAGGATGATTGAAAGAAGGATGATTGAAAATTGAAAGGATGATAGCGTGAATATTACGTTTCACGCGGGTTTTGTGGCATTCGTGGATATTCATCTCCGATTTTGCCTGCGATTACATCGCATGAAAAAACCAGTCCCAATTCCTCAAAGAAAGGTAAGCTTTCGTGAACGAAAGCCATGGTAATTTTTATGACGTCAGATGCACCGATACAGGTATCGAAGATTCTGCAAAGATGGTTTTGTAAACTCTGTTTCATATCAGACAATCCAATCATGTACATCAACGGTTCGGACACGCTTCCAACACCATTAACAAACGAAGAAGAAACCGAATTATTAAATAGATTTTATCAATGCAGCGAGATTGAGAAAACCGAGGTCAGAAATACACTGATTGAACGAAATCTTCGGTTGGTTGTATTCATTGCAAAAAAGTTTGAAAATACCGGTATTGGGCTTGAAGATCTGATATCCATCGGTACCATCGGACTCATCAAAGCCATCAATACATTCCGTGCAGACAAAAACATCAAACTGGCAACATATGCATCGCGTTGTATTGAGAATGAGATTTTGATGTATATCCGAAAAAACAGCAATGTCCGCCAGGAGATGTCCATTGATGAACCGTTGAATGTTGACTGGGACGGAAACGAATTGCTGTTATCCGATATCCTCGGCAGTGATGAGGATTCGATCTCAGATGCACTGGAAAAAGATGAAGATCAGAAAATCATAGCGGATGCATTACAGCACTTGGATGAACGTGAACGCCTGATTATCCGTCTTCGATTTGGGCTCCATGAGGATGGTTGTTTCGATAACAACGGAAAAGAACTGACACAAAAAGAAGTCGCTGATATGCTCGGGATTTCTCAGTCCTACATATCAAGGTTGGAAAAAAAGATCATACGAACCTTAAAAGCCGAAATCAGCGGTTTGCTGTAAAAGACAACAATCAGGAAGCTGGCAACCTCCACGCTTCCTGATTTCGCTTCCCTTAATTATATAAAATTTGCATTTTATAGATTTAAGTTATTTACAACAATGCTTTTATAAAATAACACACAGCTCCACTGCTGTCAAACAGAAAAAATCCAAACAAACAGTACCGATCACCATTTCCGGTGCCGGTACTGTAAAGTTTTATTGATTCAATTCGTAAACACGGATACGGTTTTCCGCGCGGAGACGACGGGATTGTGCAAGCTCTCGTTCTTCGTCTGTCAGAGATGCTTCGGAAAGGCGTGCTTCCGATTCTTCCTTGGCTCTTGTTGCGCGTGCAATGTCGAGATCATCAGCAAACTCAAAGGTTGTGGCAATGATTCGGACCTGCGCAGCTTCGACGCTCACAAATCCATTCATACATGCCGCAATCCGTGCATTGCCGTCAGGATCTGTGATTTTCAGCATCCCATACGCAATTGCCGCAACGAAGTTTGTGTGGTTCTTCAGAATACCGACATCGCCTTCCGTTGTACGTACAATCACAGAACGAACATCTCCGGAAAACGCATTGCCCTCCGGCGTTACAATGTGCAGCTTCATATTTTCCATATGCAATCTGCCTTCCCTGCTTACTTGTTCTGCGATGCCTTTGCTTTGGCTACCGCTTCATCAATGGTACCGACATAAAGGAATGCGGATTCCGGCAGATCATCGTGCTTACCGTCAAGGATTTCACGGAAACCGCGGATCGTTTCCTTAATCGGAACGTATTTACCGTCAAAACCGTTGAATTTCTCTGCAACAAAGAACGGCTGGGATAGGAATCTCTGAATCTTTCTTGCACGGTTGACAACCAGCTTATCATCATCGGAAAGCTCGTCCATACCCATGATCGCAATGATATCCTGAAGCTCCTTGTATCGCTGAAGAATTCGCTGTACATCGCGTGCAACTTCATAATGCTCCTGACCAACAACATCAGGCGCAAGAATTCTGGAAGTGGATTCCAGCGGATCCACAGCAGGATAAATACCGAGAGACGCAATTTCGCGGGACAAAACCGTGGTCGCATCCAGATGCGCGAATGTTGTTGCAGGTGCCGGGTCGGTCAAGTCATCCGCCGGGACATAGACTGCCTGAACGGATGTAATGGACCCCTTTTTCGTAGAGGTAATACGCTCCTGAAGCGCACCCATTTCCGTTGCCAGCGTCGGCTGATAACCGACGGCAGACGGCATACGTCCGAGCAGCGCCGAAACCTCAGAGCCTGCCTGCGTGAAACGGAAAATATTATCAATAAACAGAAGAACGTCCTGCCCTTCTCTGTCGCGGAAATATTCCGCCATGGTCAGACCGGAAAGACCGACACGCATACGCGCTCCGGGCGGTTCATTCATCTGACCGTATACCAGTGCCGTCTTGTTAATGACACCGGAATCCTGCATTTCATAATACAGGTCATTGCCTTCACGGGTGCGTTCGCCGACGCCGGTAAAAACGGAAATACCGCCGTGTTCGGTTGCAATGTTATGAATTAGCTCCATGATGAGGACAGTTTTACCGACACCGGCACCGCCGAACAGACCGATTTTACCACCTTTCGCGTATGGTGCAATCAGGTCGACGACCTTGATACCGGTTTCGAGAATTTCCGTTCTCGATTCCTGTTCTTCAAACGGAGGTGGATCGCGGTGGATACACCAGCGTTCCGGATCAACCGGATCGGGCTGATTGTCGACTGCCTCACCCAGCAGATTGAAGATTCTGCCAAGTGTGCATTCGCCGACGGGAACGGTAATACCGGTACCTGTATCAACTGCGTCCATTCCGCGGACAAGACCGTCCGTGGAACTCATGGCGATACAGCGTACGACATCGTCACCGAGCTGCTGTGCAACTTCACAGACAATGGTACGGTCACCGTCTTTGACTTCAATGGCATTCAGAAGATCGGGCAGGTGTCCGTCCGGAAAACGGATATCAAGAACCGGGCCGATGATCTGAATCAACTTGCCTATGCTTCGCTCCTGCATATTTTTATAATCCTTTTCATTTTCTTTTGTGTTTTTCAAAATGAAATAAAACAGCGTTTATTAAAGTGCTTCCGAGCCTGCAATGATCTCGGTGATTTCCTGCGTAATCATCGCTTGACGCGCACGGTTATAACGCAGCGTCAGAGCAGAAATCATTTCGTCGGCATTCTTGTTTGCTGCGTTCATCGCAGTGCGGCGTGCGGCAAATTCTGATGCGGCAGCTTCACAGACAGCTCCGAAAATCATACCGGAAACATACTGCGGAATGACCGATTCCAGAACCGCCTCCGGCGATGGTTCGTAAATTGTATCTGGAAGCAGCTTTGGCTTTGCATCTTCTGTATCCGGCGCCGGAAAACTCTCATTTTGAGAAGACTGCGCACGGAGAACATCCCGTTCCAGCGGCAGAAGCTCCATGGTTTTCGGAACCTGAGAAAGCATCGACGCAAATTCCGTATATGCAACAACGACACGACCGATCTTGCCCACACGGAATGCCGAGCAGATCATTTTCCCGATTTCGTGGGATTCCTGAATTCCGACATCGGCAGACAGAGGAAAGTCCTTTGACAGAATCTCAAACGGCTGCTTGGAATAGAAATCAAGGCTCTTTTTTCCGACCGGGATCACAAAATCATCATCGGCAATCTGTTCCTTCACAAGACGGAACAGATTGTTGTTGTATCCGCCGGCAAGACCTCTGTCACCGGCAATGACGATATAACAGGTCGCCGTCGCGTCCGGTTTTGCGTTAATCAGCGGATGATATTCGCATCCGACACGTACAATATCCCGGATGGTATCGAGCAGCATACTGTAATAAGGCTTGACCGCTTCCTCCTGCTGTTTCGCACGGCGGAGCTTGGATGAAGCAACCAGCTCCATCGCTTTTGTGATCTGCCGGGTGCTTTCAACACTCTTGATGCGGCTCTTTATGGCCTTCATATTTGCTCCGGCCATAATTATCCCTCACTGCCCGCAGGCTTACAGAGAAATGCGTTGATGAATTCCTTGACAACCTCTGTGATTGCCGCCTCCATTTCATCATCCATGACCTTCTTTTCGCCAATCGATACAATCAAATCGGGATGAAGCGTCTGAATGTGGTCAAAGAGTTCTCGTTCAAAACGGCGGATATCAGTGGTGGGAATCTCAGAGAGCAGATTGTTGGTAACTGCATAAATAATGATAATCTGCAATTCGACAGGAAGCGGTGCATTTCTGTCCTGCTTCAGAACCTCAACAATACGCGCACCCTGCTCCAGACGAGTCTTTGTGTCTGCATCGAGGTCCGAACCGAACTGTGCAAACGACTGAAGTTCTCTGTACTGCGAATACAGCAGCTTCAGCGGACCGGAGACCTTCTTCATCGCTTTGATCTGCGCAGAACCGCCAACACGGGAAACAGAAATACCGGGGTTGACCGCCGGTCTGACGCCGGAGTGGAACAGTTCGGTTTCAAGGAAGATCTGACCGTCTGTAATCGAAATGACGTTGGTGGGAATATACGCAGAAACGTCGCCTGCCTGTGTTTCGATGATCGGCAATGCTGTAATGGAACCGCCGCCGTATTCATCGGACATCTTTGCTGCGCGTTCCAGCAGTCTTGAATGCAGATAGAAAACGTCGCCGGGATACGCTTCACGGCCCGGAGGACGGCGGATCAGAAGCGACAGCGCACGGTATGCAACCGCGTGCTTGGAAAGATCGTCATAAACAATCAAAACATCCTTGCCCTGATCCATGAAGTATTCCGCCATCGTGACACCGGAATACGGTGCAATATACTGAATCGGTGCCATTTCGGAAGCGGTTGCGGAAACAATGATGGTATAGTCCATCGCACCGTTGTCCGTCAGTGTTTCAACCAACTGCGCAACCGTAGAGTTTTTCTGTCCGATGGCAACATAGATGCAGATGACATCCTTACCCTTTTGGTTGATGATGGTATCGGTGGCAATGACAGTTTTACCGGTCTGCCTGTCACCGATGATCAGTTCACGCTGACCGCGTCCGATCGGAATCATCGCATCGATCGCCTTAATACCGGTCTGCAGGGGCTGGGAAACGGATTTCCGTTCGATGATGCCGGGCGCCTTCTTTTCAATCGGGCGGATTTCAGCGGCTTCAATCGGACCCTTGCCGTCAATCGGCTGACCGAGTGCATTGACAACACGACCGATCATAGCGTCACCGACCGGAACAGAAACAACTTCCCCAGTCCGGGTAACAACACTTCCCTCGCTGATACCGACGTCAGTACCGAGCATAACGACACTGACAAAGGTTTCTTCCAGATTCAGTGCCATACCGAAGGAACCGTTTTCAAACTTCAGAAGCTCATTGGATTTGCACTTTTCGATGCCGTGTACCTTTGCGATACCGTCACCGACCGTAATGACATATCCGATTTCGTCTTCCTGCGTCTTTACGGCGTAGTTTTTGATCTGATCGGCTATAATTTTGCTGATATCGTCTATTTTCAGCTGCATAGTTAGATCATAACTCTTGCCATGCAAAAGTTATCTCCTTTCTTCAAACAATGGTCTCTGCCAGTCCCTGTCGGAATGTATCCAGACGCGCACGCACAGAACCGTCAAGCTGTTTTCCATCCACAAGAAGCACAATACCGCCAATCAGCGCAGGATCGACCCGGCAGGTGAGAATAACCTGCTTCCCTGTCACCGCACACAGCCGCTGTTTCAAAGCTTCTGTCTGTGCCTCCGTCATAGGATGGGCAGTGATGCAGGATGCTTCTGTGATGGCATGTTCTTCACGGTATAGCTTCCGGTACGCTCTGACACAGTCATGCAGCCGGAAAAGGGCATGTTTTTCACAGAGAATTTTGATAAAATTGAGAATATTCGTCTCACAACCCCCGAAGGCTTCGTCAATCAGACCGAGCTTTTCTTCAGTCGGGATCGCGGGGGTATCGAGGAGCTTTTTGTATGACGGCTGTTCCTTGAATAAAGCATCAACCTGTTCCAGCGTCTGAAGATAAGAGGCAAGCACGTCTTCCCCTTCCGCCTGGGCCAGTGCATACAAAGCGCGTCCGTATTCTTCGGCGGCGATCATTTTTCGTCTCCGAGCTGACCGATAAAGCGGTCAATGATTTCGCGGTTATCTTCCGCTGTGAGATTCTTTTCAATGACAGCGGACGCAATGTCCACAGCCATAGACGAGACTTCATCCTTGATCTGGTTCAGAGCCTTCTTCTTCTCCATTTCAATCTGCTCGTCAGCGCGGCGGAGGTTCTTTGCGGCAGTTTCGTTTGCTTCGCGGATGATGTCCTCCTCCTGCTTATGTGCGCGGGCAACTGCACTGCGGATGATTTCATCCCCCTGCGCACTTGCCTCTGCGAGCTTCTGCTCATATTCGACACGCATGGATGCGGCAGCTTCTTTGTCGGACTGTGCCTCATCATACATGTCCTTGATTTGCTTCTGTCTCTGATCGATGATGTTTTTGAGCGGAACAAACAGGATCTTCTTCAGAAAGAGAAACAGAATAATCAAGTTCCCCCATGCGAAGACCATTGTCCACACATCGATGGTTACAAAAGGTTGATATTCCGGCATATTGCTTCTCCAATCTTCATTCTGCTTGTGTAAATCAGAATACAAACAGAAGCAGAAGTGAGATAACAAGCGAGTAAATACCGGTGGATTCGCACATTGCGACACCGAGAATCATTGTGGAACGGAGCGTACCTGACATTTCTGGCTGTCTTGCCATACCCTCCAGAGCCTTACCGACGACGTTGCCTTCACCGATACCGGGGCCAATTGCTCCCAGACCCATTGATAAACCTGCGCCAAGCGCACAAGCTGCCTTTACGATTGCATCTGCCATTTCCATTTGTAATTACCTCCATGGATAAATTTTTTGTTTTTGAAATTACGTATTTTCTGCGGATTCCTCTTTCGGCGGATTGGCACCGCCGACATAGACCATTGTCAGCATACTGATAACAAGCGCCTGCACGAATCCGGAAAACAGGTCAAAATAGATGGATAAAAACGCGGGAATACCGAGCTGAAAGATCGGTATTGTATTGATCAGCTTCACCGGGATCCACTGCAGAAGAAACGCCGACAGTGCCGCCAATGCTTGATACAGCAGGGTTGTCATAACAAGACCGCCTGCAATGTTGCCGAAATGACGGAACGACATGGAAATCGGATTTGCGATTTCCGAGATGATGTTCATCGGTGTCATCACAGCGACGGGTTCTGCAAAGCTCTTGAGCCATGCAAGGAAACCGCTGTTTTTGATGGAAAAGAACCATGTCAGCGCAGTGGTTGCCAGAGCCCATGCCAGCGTCGTGTTCAAATCTGCCGTTGCCGGACGCAGGATATTGGTCATACCGAGCAGTGTACCGACAATGGAGGACGCGAACAGCGCACCGATGTAGGGTGCAAAATGGAGATTATGTTTGCCCATTGTACCCTCTACCATGCCATAAAGCATACCGATGATCTTTTCCAGCACAATCTGCCGCTTGGACGGCTTGTCCACCGACAGATTTCGTGACAGAAACCACGCGGCAATCATGATAATCGCCATAGCGATCCACGAGGTCAGCGTCGTTTCCGTGATGTTGACTCCGCCGAACACGGGAATTGTCCATAATATTTTCGGACCGTTCATACCGTTTTGAAATTCCCCCCTTCCCATATACCGTCAGTATCCGGGCTCACTCGTCCCAGTCACCGTCCGTTTCGTTTTCACTTTGCTGCACTGCACATGATGGAACGACATCCTCACGGACGCCGATGTGAAAATATTCCAACACGGCAATGATGGGACGTGTCATCAGGACAGGTACAACGACAGCAATGTTATTGAAGCAGTCCATTTTCAAGCCGATGGCAATACCGATACCCAGCACCACCAAGCGGAGAAAATAGGAAACTGTCATGCTTTTTTTTTGTTTTTTCTGATCGGGCTGTGCCAGCGCACTGTTCAGCCCCATGCACATCAGAAAAAAGTACAGAATATTGCAGAATGCGCCGAGTAAACCGCCAAGGACAACCGATCGGTCAAAGTGATCAACCAGAAAGAACACAATATACATCAGAAGCAGAACAACGACTTCTCCAATTGCGATCCGCACTGTCTCTCGAACAGCAGCATTTTTGATTTTCATTTTTGTTCTCCCCCAATTGATTGATCGTTTGATGCGTTGCTGTCACGATGGATACGGTACAGACCTTCGCGCTCCAATCGGGAACGTGCGGAGGTGAGTTTCACCGATTTTTTCAGCATATGAACAGCAGAATACGCGCCGATGATCAGTCCTGCGAATATCAGCACAGCCATCCATCCGCGATGCCAGCCAAACATTCCGCAAAGGTAGTTTCCAAGCAAGCCGAACAGCAATGGTGGGACTGCAAGAGATGCAATTGCATTGGAATATACCTGAAATAACATCATTGCGCGGAAAAATCCGTTTTGATCCTTCATAATCGTCAAAGCATCAGCGCATTGAGCGCGTCGACAATTTCTTCATCGGGCGCACACTGCACAAGACGCAGCATATCGTCACCAGCCTCAGACAGCGTTACTCCGCGTTCGTTGACAGTGACATGAAGCGGTTCGCGACGGTACAGCGGAGTGGTATTGCGTACAGCGCAGTAAACCGTGACAAGGTCCCAGCTCATGCGGGTATGATGCTTACCGTCCGCATACAGTGTATATGCTGCACGTACAGGATGATCCTCAGAAACTTCATCAAGGCGCTGTCCGGTGATGATATGTCCACCGGCTTCCCATGGAGAAAAGACAATGGGAACCGGCATCTCCGCGATACAGCACCGCGCAGACGGAATATCCATCAGCACATTCCATTCCACCGCGTCTTCTTTTACAAAATTGCCGAGCATGGTAACAAATTCGGCAACATTCGCAGCGATCAGTTCCCGTCCGGTCATGGGAGAAATGTCATCAGGCGAAGAATTGAGCAAATTTGCAATGTTGCGGAGCGGACCGACAGCTACAAGCGTGATATCACGGGTCCCACCGTTATTTGCAAGCGCACGGCGAAGAACACGAACCGCATCTTCCATGTCCGGCTGTGCAAGGTTCATGCGTTCTGCATACGGCTTTGAATACTTCGCATAGTTGGGCTCCCACATAAACCCTTCGTCCTTGAGAACACCGACCGGAACCTCTGAAAATCCGAAATAGTCAAGCTCATATCTGAGAAAGTATGCGCCCCACGGATTACCGATGCAGTAGGAAGCCGCAAGAATTTCAGCTTCTCCCGCTTTGGCAAGATTGCAGAGAACGGCAGCAGCACCGACATCATCACAGTCTCCGCCAAGATCAGTGTCGAAGATGATCTTTTTTGAATTTGTCATGATCTATCCTCCATGATTGATAATCATCAAGCGATTTTCCCGAAAACACCATAATCATATGAAAAGAAACTGTTTTCATAAAGTCCCATATTCATCCATTATACAATTCTGTTCTTATTGTAACATATTTTTCCGATATTGTCAATGAATATAATTTTAATTAAAAATTTAACATACCAGTAAAGAAACAGTAAAGAATCACCAAAGATTACGCTCCGTGCGAAATACACGGAGCGTATCGGATTGATGCGGATTATTTGAGTCTGTAGGTGACAATCTTCTTTGCCGGTACAGTCACAGTAACGGTACCATTGTCCATGGCAAGTGCTTCTCCCATGCGTTCATCAAGCTCGGATGCATAAACGCTTCTGATGGCAGTCGCAAATGTCATCGATGCGGTACGTGCGCTGTCATCGATATTATAGAGACGCAGTACCAGACCTTCGCCGTCTTCCGCACGCTTGAGTGCCGCATGACGGAGCATCGGATCTTTGAGTGTTACAAGTGCATTTTCTGCGATCATAGAACCGGTATGGCAGCCGGTATCGACAGCAGAAAGTGCGTTGGAGGCGTAAACATATGCCGAAGAAACCGCTGCTTCTCTTCCCTCTTCTGCAAACGGAATCAGCGCGTATTCGAGGGTGTACTTGCCAATGCACTGTGCTTTCGGTGTCGGGAAATCACCCCAGTCGCCGATCTCTCCAACCGAACGCAGCAGCGTCAGCGCCATTGTGTTTCTGCCATCCTGCAAAATTTCGTATTCGTTGAGGCCGCGATGTGCGCAGATAAAACCGCCGCGCTCGTCGTGGAGCATAACAAACTGTTCTGCACGCTGGGTGTTGAAGGGATTGATCCATGTTTCGTAAGGCTTGATATTGCGTTCGACCAAGTCAAACTGACCTGCGGCGTAAACAACATCGGTTTTGATATCATTGTAGAAAAGTGCACGGATACGATGATCTTCGCCATGGTTGTCGACGGTGGTCTTGACGTCCACGCGATCAGCACCTTCGGTCAGCGTGACAGCGGCGGTGATATCACAGCGCTCGGTCTTGATTGCTGCCGTCACAGTGATGCCGTATGCACCGACGGAGACGGTATAGTCTGCTTTTGCGTTGTCCGTGAGAAGTGCGGTATCACCCTCAACCGGTTCAAAGTTGTAGGTGTTGCCGCCATCTTTTACGTCTTCAAAGAGATTGCAAAGACCGAGGATCCGTCCGGTTGCAAGATCGGTGACGGAAAACGAGCCGTTTTCATTGAATTCGACGCGCAGACGCTCGTTTGCAAGGAAACCGTTTTCATAGGTAACGGTGGTCTTGCGGCAGACAGCACCGGGCACAGCCTTGAACATTCTGGTACCGATGAAGCCGTCGGCGGGAATCTGCATCTTGACTTCAAAGCGATCAACAAACGTCGGCTGACGGAAGCGGTCATCGGGGAGCGTGTAGGTGAACGTTCTGCCGAGTGCCTTAATATCGGCAGGAATGACATTGCCTTCCATATCTTCGATGTGGATCATGTCGGTTGTACCGAGCGGGAAATCGACCTTGGTTTCGATCTCGGTCATACCCTCACCCGCTTCGGCGGAGAAAACGAGAATGTTACGGTCAGCACCGGCTGTCGTATCGGTGTTTGCTGCAAGATAATCAAGCGATGCATCGCGCAGTGCCTGTGCTGTGTTGCCGGACTTCTGGAAGCGCGTCATCATTTCGTCGTAGATGTCGTCGTGCGAGCAGGAGCAGATGGAGTCGTGCGGGTGGTTCTGCATGAGAATCCGCCATGCATACAGATAGTAATCAGAATCGTACTTGTCACCGTACATAAAGGTGTAGGCGTTGAGCGGTTCCGCGATGCGTTCCAGCAGGTTCTGCACGCGCTGGTTCTCCTGCTTGATGTCCATGCGGCAGGAGGCGGTATTGATGAGCAGACAGCGGCCGGTGGTCAGCTGACCTGCGATTTCACCCTGATATGCGGCGAGCTTGTCGCGGTACGGACGGATGAGGTCGACATATTCCTTGAAGTTGGACTGCTTGACCACAACTTCATCCTGCACTTCGTTGGCAAGTGCGATGGCTTCTGTCAGATCAACCTGAACCGGCTGATGGTCACAACCGTTCATACCGAGCAGCTCAGGCGTCGTTGCAAAGCGTTCTGCTCCGCGGACCACATTTTCAATCTTTGCTGCAAGTGCTTCTTTGTCGGTCGGCAGCTCCATGGCATTGCAGTACCAGTTGGCAAACATGACACCGATAACCTCAGAACCGTCGGGCGACTGCCAGAGAAGCTCACTCTTGGTGATACCGTTCAGCTTAACAACGACATTGTCTGCGCCCATATCGTTGAGTCCGCGTCCGAATATTGCATTATCAATACCAAAGCCGCGCAGAATCTGCGGAGCCTGCGAAATGTTGCCGAATGCATCCGGGAAGTAGCCGGACATGACAGGATCCGCTCCAAAGTTTTTACAGAGCTTGATACCGTACAGCATATTGCGGACATTTGCCTCGCCCGAGGTCAGATATTCGTCCTGAAGGATATACCACGGACCGACCTGGATGCGGTCTGCTTTGACTAAGGCAAGCAGTCTGTCCTTCATCTGCGGACGGATTTCCAGATAGTCCTCGATGACGACAAACTGACCGTCCATGTGGTAATACGTATAATCAGGATTCTTCTCCATCAGCTCAATAAGTGTATCAAAGAGCTTGACGAGACGTGTTCTGTGGGTTTCAAAGGGCAGATACCATTCTCTGTCCCAATGGGAGTGGGGGATGATGTGCAGTGTTTTCTTTTCGGACATGGTTATTTCCTCTCTTAATTTGATACTCCTATTATACCCGATTTTTATCGGTTTGTAAATAGAATTTGTCAAGAATTCGCATAGTCCAAAGAAAAATCTTTTTGGAACAACAATACTTGTGCAAAATGTAAAAATTATCTTGACATTTCGTGCCTCCTGTGCTAAAATTATCAATAATAAGAATGACAAAGGAGTGTTTTTCGTGTATCATAGCCACAATACAAAAAAATATTTTCTGTTTATGAGTGCCGCAGTTCTCATTCTGACCGCCGCTGTTTCCTGCGGAGACGCTGATACACCCAAAAAGCCGACCGGACAAACCGAATCGGCTGTAACAGAATCGCCTGTGACTGAAGATCCTCTGCGCGCACAGTATGCAGACATTGCGCCCATCCCCGAAGATACAAACGGCTACGAATTCCGTATCACCGTCGATCAGGGCAGTGTCCTTGTCAACGGGCAGGTACAGTGGGACTCCGACGAGGCAAACGGCGATACGATCAACGATGCAATCTATCAGCGCAACCTTGCCGTTGAGGAGCAGTACAACTGCACCATCAGTCTGCTGACGGCAGAGGAAGACGATCTTGTTGCCAAAAAAGCAATCATGGCAGGCGATGACTTTACCGACATCATGATTATCGACTCCATGTCACAGACAACAGACCTGTGCGCCATCGGTCTGTTCTCCAATCTCGCTGACATGCCGGAGCTGCATATGGATGCACCGTGGTGGGATCAGCCGATCCGTGAGCTTGCCATCCACGGCAAACAGTTCGTCACGACAGGAGCAATCACCATCAAGGATGATCTTTCCCAGATGTGTGTCATGTTCAACAAGGAGCTTGCCACAAAGTACGATTACGATGATTTCTATCAGCATGTTCTTGACGGAACCTGGACATGGGAACTGATGAAGTCCCGCACCAAGAATATCTACAGCGATCTCAACGGTGACGGTGTGATGGGACCATATGACCTTTACGGCATGATTACCTTTGACGACGGTCCGTATTTTATGGCGGTCGGTGCGGATATGAATACCATCATCTACGACGATGCGACGGAGAGTTATCTGTCCAACTGGAACTCTGAGGATGTCATGACAAAGCTCACGGACTATGTCGACTTTGCCATCGACACCCCCGGTGTCATCATCCGCGGCAGTAACCGCGTCAATAACATGTTTGGTGAAGACGGCACGCTGGTTGACCGCACCTTCCGTGAAAACCGTGCGCTGTTCTGGGTCGGCAATTTCGGGGCGACGGTCAATATGCGTGATATGGAATCCGACTTCGGACTTCTGCCGATTCCGAAATGGAACGAAGAGCAAAAGCAGTACTGCTGTACCGTCACAGGCGGTTCGGGACCTGTCACCATTCCAACCACCGTTTCCGATCCGCATATCACCGCGCTCATTACCGACGCGATGGCGTATGAATCGATGTTTACGCTGACACCGGCATTCTATGATGTGTTCCTTGACGAAAAGATCCTCCGTGACGAGGACTCTCTCGCAACTGTCGATCTGATGTTTGCTTCCAAGAAATATGACTTTGACTGGCAGCTGGATATCACCGAAATCGACCGCAGTGTCAGCGACATGGTTGCTGTTCATTCCAACAACCTCGTCAAGATAATCGCATCCTCTTCCAAGCGAGCACAAAAGGTCATTGATAAGTACATCGCAAAATACGAAGATTAAAAACAGCCGGGATCCCGCTCAATTTGTTCAGGACGGGATCCCGGTTATTTTTTGAGATTATTCCAGAGCATCAAACTTTTCAAGAATATCATTCATCTTCTTGAGATATGTTTTCTCACCTTTGGTCATTGTGGAGATTGCTTTCTCACACTGCGTCGACGAGGAGAAAACCGTACGCATTCTGTCAATGGGATGTCCCGCACTGTTGCCGAAAATGTAACCGACATCAAGATAAACGCCTTCGACAATGATATCCAGCATCTGGGATGTTTCCGAGTCACGGGAATACTTGCCTTTGAGCGCTGTTTCAAAGTATGCGGGCGTAACAACACGGTAGGTTTCCGCAGCCATCGCTTCCAGAAGTGCCGCCGCTGTATTGGGGTTATTTTCCGTTGACGGAATACCGAATGTGGAGGAACCGTCATGACAGTAGGAGGTATAGCTGTCCTGCGCTTCGTCGAGCTTGGGCATTGGGATGATACCGTAGTCGTCTTCCATATCGCGCAGATAATTGACGCCGGTCAGCATCCATGTTGCAAACATCGTCTGTCCGTTCAGCATCGTATTAAATACCGTTTCGTTGTTATCCGCTGTACGGCAGGTGTTATTATTTTCAAAAAGCAATGTATTCATCAGTTCATAGAACTTTGCCGCACGGTCGTTGATACCACCGAATGAATAGGTGCCGTCTGTATTTTTCAGAATCAGGCTGATGTTTGCACCACCGGTAAAGGAATCGGCCGCCAATGTTTTCGTGTTGGTAAAGAAATGACCGTACTGATCAAATTCATCTGCCTGACCGTTACCGTTCAGGTCTCTGTACAGCGGCGTGCAGTAGGAAATCAGCTTTTCCAGTGTCCACTCACCGGCCTTGACGGTTTCATAAAGCGTGGGATCATCCGGATAAAATTCCTTGAACATCGTTTTATTGAAAAACATGCTGAAAGTACCGGAAATCATCGTCTGAGAAAGTTCACCGAGCGCAAGATAATTATGACCGTTGAATTCCGTCATTTCAAAGAATGTCTGATTCCACCATGGCTGTTCAAAATCAAGGTAATCAAGCGTGAGCAAATCAAGGAACAATCCTTCCATAGACAGCGGGACTGTATCATAAAGACCGTTTGCAACGAGTTCAAAATCGTCGGAGCCTGCCATGACAGATTTGCGGATATCGCCAGAAAAGCCGCCATGTCGGTTGACATTCAGCGGGTTGAATTCGATCTTCACATTCAGGCGTTCCTCAACTGCCTGATTACGGGCAAACACCGCATCGTTGACAACTTCACCGTTGGTTGCCTCCGCAATAAATTCCGAGGAGGTATCAAGATCTCCTGCACGCACCATGAAACGTACAGTCTGACCGCCAAGGTCAAGATCGTCGGGAAGGTTGTCCTTGACACCGGAACGGCCGTTGTCCTCGACCGCTTCTTCTGCATCGGTCACAGCCGCTGTATTATCGACAACATTTGTCTGCCTGGTTTCACCAGTTCCGGCATCGCCGCAGGAAGAGACAGCGCCGGCAATCGCCAGTAAAGCGAGCATCATAGAAAGGATTCTCTTGTTCATTTTCTTATTCCTCATTCTCAAAAATTTTATAAAAGACCATTTTCATCGCGCAGCAGCTTTCTGCCCATCAGTACACCCATCACCGATGCCATCATCAAGCCGCGCGTCCAGCCGGAGGAGTCACCGAGGCAGTACAGACCTTCAATGGAGGTGCGGAAATCCGTGTCCATTTTGACGCGGTTGGAGTAAAACTTGAGTTCCGGAGAGTAAAGCAGGGTTTCTGTTGATGCAAATCCGGGAACAACGTGGTCCACTGCCTGAATAAAGCCGATGATGTTCGTCATTGCGCGATATGGCATTGCGGCTGTGATATCACCGGCAACGGCATCAGGCAGCGTCGGCTTGACATTCGAGAACGCCAGCTCCTTCTGCCATGTGCGCTTGCCATCGAGGATATCGCCGAAGCGCTGCACCATAATGTGTCCGGCACCGAGCATGTTCGTCAACTCACCGACCTTTTGCGCATAGGCAGTCGGCTGGTTGAACGGTTCGGTAAAGTTGTGAGAACATAGAATGGCAAGATTCGTATTCTGTGATTTCAGTTCTTTGTAGGAGTGACCGTTGACAACCGCTAAGTTGTTGTCATAGTTTTCCTGTGCGACAAAACCGCCGGGGTTCTGACAGAAAGTACGCACCTTGTTCTTGAAGGGCTTGGGATAACCGATCAGCTTGGATTCGTAGAGGACTTCATTGATGTCCTCAATGATTTCGTTCCGGACTTCAACACGGACACCGATATCCACAGTACCCGGCTGATGCGCAATATGATGTTCGTTGCACAGTCTTTCCAGCCAGTCTGCCCCGCGGCGGCCGGTTGCAACGATGGTATGACGCGCGGCAATTTCAAAATCGGGTTCTCTGCCGGAAGAATGGCTGACGCTGATACCGCGGCACTTACCGTCCTCCAGAATCAGATCATTGCATTCGTAACCGAACAGGATCTCAACACCGTGATCCATGAGCCAGTTCTGGATGGAGCCGTACAGCTCCTGCGCTTTTTCCGTTCCGAGATGGCGTATCGGACAGTCGACGAGTTTCAGACCGGCGTTGATGGCGCGGCGGCGAATTTCCTTGACCTTTTCCGGATTGCTGACACCTTCCACATGCGGATCCGCACCGAAATCAAGATAGATCTTATCGGTATAGTCAATCATTTCCTGCGCAAAATCGTATCCGATCAGCTCCGGCAGAACACCGCCGACCTCAGCCGAGAGGGAGAGCTTGCCGTCAGAAAATGCACCGGCACCAGAAAAGCCGGTTGTAATATGGCAGTAGGGCTTGCAGTCCACACACTGACGCGTGACTGTTTTCGGACAGCGGCGCTTTTCAATCGGCTGTCCTTTTTCTACGATTATGATTTTGCCGCGGTACGGTTGATCTGCACGGAGAAGCTCAAGTGCAGAAAAAATACCAGCAGGTCCAGCACCGACGATGACAATATCACATGCTTTCATGACGAAATCCTCCTGAACGCAATCTGTATCTTCTCGAAAATCAAAATATTATACCACAAATCACTTTTATTGTCAAGCTGTTTTGTAAATTTATCAGTATATTACACTTTTTATATTTTATCTATTGAAAAATCCAGGTAAATGGTGTATACTTATATAATATAATCGTTATTTTTCGTTATTTTCAGATCTACTAAAGCTGCGAAAGGATACCGCCGATGATGTACTATCTGTTTCTTCTGGCCGCCGTTGTATTGATGGCGCTGCAATTCTCCGTCAACAAATTCTATCAGACACATAACGGTTCCGGTATTATGACCTCCCTCCTTTATACCACGCTCTCCGGATTTGCTACCGGTGCTATCTTCTTTGGAATCAATGGCTTTACTTTGCAGGTCACACCGTTTTCTTTTGTCTGTGCGATCGGAATTGCAGCACTCTGCCTTGGATATTCCCTGCTTGGCTTCCGGCTGTTCTCCATGGGCAATTTTGCTGTTTATACGATGTTTCTGATGCTCGGTGGTATGCTTCTTCCGTTTCTGTACGGTCTGTTTTTCCTCGGTGACGCACAAGTGCTTTCACCGCTGTCGCTGGGCTGTCGGATTGTCGGTGTTCTGCTGCTCATCATTTCCATGGTCTTTCCGATTCTTGATAAAAAAGAAAACGAGGAAAGCCACAGTAAAAAGACACGCATTCTGTTTGTTGTACTTTGTCTGCTTGTTTTTTTCATGAACGGCTTTGTTTCGATCCTTTCAAAAATCCATCAGATTGAAACATATTTTCCGACTGTTGACAACAATTCCTTTGTGTTTCTGACCAATACCATCAACGGTATGTTCAGCGGCTTTGCGCTTTTTCTTCTGACGCTGTTCAAAAAAGGCGGTCCCAAACTCGCCCCCGCCTTCAAGCCGTGGATGCTCATCGCAGCGGTTCTTGTGTATGCCTTGTGCAACGGTATCTCCTATCTGCTTCAGCTTCTCGCCGCCGCATCGACGATGCCGGCTTCGGTACAGTATCCGATGATGACCGGCGGATCGGTTGTGCTGACGGCGCTGGCGGGATATCTCTTCTTCCATGAGAAACAGTCAAAGAAAGCACTCGTCGGGACGGTGCTTGCATTCGCCGCAACCTTCTTATTCTTATTCTAAAAAGAAGGGGTTGTTGCAAGTTGAAAACTTGCGGCAACCCGGGGTCACGAAGTGACCCGAATTTCCCGGTTTTCATGCGAAAATCGCATGAAA
This sequence comes from Oscillospiraceae bacterium, assembly GCA_015064785.1. Classification (GTDB taxonomy): domain Bacteria; phylum Bacillota; class Clostridia; order Oscillospirales; family CAG-272; genus RGIG3925. The sequence continues at coordinate 30,656 of SVRM01000009.1, read as the reverse complement.
ATGCCCCTCGGATGAGGGGCAAGGGAAACTTCCAAGGGGCTGAGGCACGTAAGTGCAACAGCCCGTGACAAACTTCAGCCTTCAAGCTGCGTAATATATTCTTCCAGACATAAGCCCTGTGACCAGATGGCATATGCGTGATAGCGTCCGACATAGCGGAAATGCCATGGCTCATAGGAGATACCGGTCTGCTCCACCTTATCTTTGGGGAAGCGCAGAATATAGCCGAATTTCCAGCAGTTTTCTGCAAGCCACTGCGCCTGCTCGTAATCGGCAAAGGAGACATCCGCGCCGGTGAGTGTGTGCATGTCACAGCAAAGTCCCGTTTGATGCTCACTGGTTCCTGGTCGGCAGGAATAGGTGAGTACCTCCTCCTCGGCTTGTGCCTTTGTCCAGCCGGGATGCTCAGTAAGCTCCTTCTGCGTATAATTGGAAAACAGATAATTCTGCGTATCGTAACTGCGGTATGCACTGGTGACAGACAGCGGATAGCCGGACGGCGTGTCGGGTGACATCATCCCCTGTGCGTGCGCCTCAATGTACAGTGCCTGCAATGCCTTTTCCGCGGTTTTGCGCATCATCTGCTTTGCACGGTCGGTACGGGTATTGGTCACTTCAACAAGGTCACTTGGTACATCCGACGATGACAACGGGTGTTCTGCATTGACAAGAATCAGATACGCGTCGCGTTCCTCATCCGGATTCATATATTTCTCAAATTCCTTCAGATCCGATGAAAATGCCATCGCTTCATAGGAAAGATCGACCTCCTGCTGTTCAGGCGGCTGTGTCAATTCCGGTCCCACGCCCGGCACATACTGTGTCGACAGTCCTGCCGTATCGGAACCGACGGTATCCGTCATCGTGCCGACCAGTGTACTGGTATCCACATTGTCCGTCGTTTCCGGACCACCGGAAATCACAGCTGTGATTCCGCGCACAATCACGCTGACAAGGAATATGATCAGCAGAAGAACAATCAGACACGCGATACCAAGCATGATTCTGTTCCGGCGGATCTGACGTCTTCTGCGTTCGATATACGCACGGCGTGCGGCAATCTGCTGCGGTGTCAGCGGCGGACGCGGTGTGCTCTGGCTGCTTGCCTGCGGTCTCTGCTGTCCGGAGGGATAGCGCTGTCCTCTCCCTCTCTGATTTGGCGATTGGTTCATATCAAAATTCCTTCATTTCTGTTATAGTATCACTTTTATTTTACCACCAAGTGCGAAAAAAGTCAACTGCAATCATTCAGAATCTCAAATTGTAAAGGGTATTTTCTCATGAAAAACAAGTATCAGCGTCTGATTTCCAATACCGCGATTCTCGGTATCGGCACATTCTCCTCAAAACTGCTCGTCTTCTTCATGGTCGGATTTTACACGGCCTGTCTCTCCAAAGCAGAATATGGGATTGCCGACATCATTACGCAGACCGCCAATCTTCTGATTCCTCTGCTCTCCCTCGGCATTGCGGAAGCCGTCTTCCGGTTTGCTCTCGACCGCGACGAAGACCCTGCGCGTGTCTTCACGACGGGACTTCTGACAGTGATCGGCGGCGGTGCGGTTTTTCTGTTCGTTGTGCCGCTGTTAAATCAGTTTGACTTCTTCCACGGCTACGGATTTATGATCTGGGCATATACGTTCTTTTCGTGTCTGCATACAGTCGCCATTCAGTTCATGCGTGCGCGCGGACGGATGAAGCAGTTTGCGGGCTATGGAATTCTTTCTACCGCCGTCACGATTGTACTCAATCTGATTTTCCTGCTCGGCTTTGATATGGGAATCACAGGATATGTCCTCTCAATCATACTCTCCGACCTCCTCGTGACTGTCCTGCTCTTTTTTACGGAATCACTTTGGAAGTTCGTGCGCGTCTCCACGCTGACAAGACATCACTTTGCGAGGATGCTTCGTTTTGCAATTCCGATGATTCCCACGACAATTTTCTGGTGGATTACCAATGCCGCAGACCGTTTCATGGTTCTCGGCATGATCGGCGAGGCTGCCAACGGTCTGTATGCCGTTGCATACAAGCTCCCTTCACTGCTGATTCTGTTTTCCGGAATTTTTATTGAAGCATGGCAGTTTTCCGCTGTCAGGGACCGTCAGGATACAGATCACTCCCAGTTCTTTGAAACGGTTTTCGATTCCTTTCAGGCACTGATGTTCATTGCTGGATGTGCGCTGACTGCTTTTTCAAAAATCGCTGTCGACATTATGGCAGCAAAGGAATTCTATCCCGCATGGCAGTATATCCCTGTGCTTTCTGTCGCAACGATCTTCTCCTCGCTTGTCACGTTCATGGGTTCGGTATATCTGGTTGAGAAAAAAAGTGTACTGTCGTTTATTACCTCCATGATCGGCGCGGCCATCAACATCGTACTCAATTTCCTTCTGATTCCGACACCCCTCGGTCCGAACGGTGCTGCCATTGCAACCTTTGCAAGCTATTTTATTGTATTTATCATCCGCGCCATCAACGGACAGAGATATATCCGCTTTCATATGCATCCTGCAAAGCTCATCGTCAACACACTGATTGCCGGCAGTCAGGCATTCTGCATGGTTGCTGAGACCCCCGGCTGGATTGCAGTGCAGATCATCGCACTCTGTCTGATCTTTACACTCAACGCACGCCCGATCATCGCCGGTATTCTTCAGGTGCTGCGCCGCCGTGCAAAATAAACGTTCTATGAAATCATCCACGAAATCACGCCGACGCAGAAAACAGCGCCGTGACAACCTCGAGCATTTCGGAAAATTTGTCATCATTGCGCTTTTGCTTCTTGCGCTGTATATTTACGACCTCAATACACGCTTCGGCGGTACCATTCATTACGGTGAAGGTACGCCGTCTCCCGGAACCTCTGCCGTTGTTCACTTCATCGATGTTGGACAGGCTGACGCGGCCTGTATTGTCCTGCCTGACGGTAAAACAGTACTGATTGATGCCGGAAGCAATGCCTCCGAAGATCAACTATTGTCTTATTTGGCCCGATACGGCATCCGCCGCATCGATTACGCTGTCTTTACGCATCCGCACGAAGATCACATCGGCGGCGCTGATGCTGTGCTTGCCGCCTGCGAGGTTCTCAACTGCATTCTGCCGGATGCGTCAACTGCAACCTCTACTTATGATATCATGCTCGATCAAATTGCCAAAGAAGGTGCGGCAGTCCACACAGCACGTCCCGGTGACACCTACACACTGGGAGACGCATCCTTTACCATTCTCGGTCCTGCCGGGAGCTTTGTAGACAATCTCAACGATGCCAGCATTCTGCTTCGCTTCTGTTACGGTGAAACATCATTTCTGTTTACCGGTGATGCGGAAACTGCGGCGGAAACTGCGGCAATTCTGCAAAATACAGTGGGACTCAACGCCGATGTTCTCAAGGTCGGACACCACGGTTCCTCCACATCGTCATCGGAGCTGTTTCTGGCTGCTGTGACGCCGGATGTTGCAATCATCAGCTGCGGTGCACAGAACGAATACGGTCATCCGCATGCAGAGACGCTGCAGCGCCTTGCAATTCATACCGAACATATCTTCCGTACCGATCAGCTCTCCTCTATCCGCGTCTACTCGGACGGAAATGCGCTGCTGGTACAGAGTGACCGGACACTCCCAAACGATTCATAATACAGGAAAGCGCTGTACATTCCTTCTCGGAATCCGTACAGCGCTTTTGATTCAAAATCGGTTAATCGGGATTTCCCCGTCATCCTCGCCCTTTTCAATGGCGCGGATCAGCATTTCATAGCTATAGTTTTCGTTGACACGGACCTGCACCGTATCACCGACGCGATGTCCCATCAGTGCGCGTCCGATCGGGGATTCCTTTGAAATGATTCCCTCCAGCGCATTGACGCGTACTGTCGTTACAATTTTGAGAACCTGTTCCTCCTCATCCTCCGGAATATACACCGTCACGCGATCAAACAGACCAACCGTATCGTCAGAACCGCTTTTTTCGACCACAATTGCCGTGTCAATCATCTGCTGCAAATAGCGGATGCGGCTTTCATTGCGGTTCTTTTCCTGTTTTGCGGCTTTGTATTCATAGTTTTCGCTCAGGTCGCCGTATTCGCGTGTCCGCTTAACTTCAGCCATCAGCTGCGGGCGCAGTACCTTCGTGCGGTGCTCAATTTCCTCTTTCATTTTTTGAATATCGCCGGGTGTCAGCTCATCATGCATGATTCGTATTCCTTTCTCATGTTGAATAATCGGAATGGCGGCAGTATCGGGAAAACCCGATGCGCCGCCAATTTTTCGTATTTTATTTTGCCGGAACCGCTTCTCCGCGCTGCGTAAGAATGCTCTTGGCAGCTTCGATTTTTACGCACAGTGTAAACAACCGTGCCGCAATTTCCAGATCCTGAAGCGGCGGATACGACGGTGCAATGCGGATGTTGGAGTCCAGCGGATCGATGCCGTGCGGATAGGTTGCACCTGCCGCCGTCATGACAACACCGGCCTTCTTGCAACGTGCAACAATCGCCTTTGCACATCCGGGAAGAGAGTCAAACGAGATGAAATAACCACCACGCGGCTTCGTCCAGAAACCAATTTCCAAACCGCCCAGTTCTTCTTCCAGAATCCGCTCAACCAGTTCAAACTTCGGACGAAGAATGTCAGCATGACGACGCATATGCTCGATCATACCGTGAATGTCTCCGAAATAACGTACATGGCGGAGCTGATTGACCTTATCATGACCGATGGTCTGCATCGACAGCTGATGACGGATGTCTTCGAGGTTATTGTGCGATGTTGCAATCGCCGCAATACCGGAACCCGGGAAGCTGATTTTTGACGTGGAAGCGAACTTGTAAACCAGGTCGGGATTGCCTGCACGCTTACATTCCGCAAGAATTTCAATCAGATGATCCTGATCGTCATCATACAGATGGTGAATCGTATATGCGTTATCCCAGTAAATACGGAAATCCTTTGCCGCAGGTTCCAGCCGTGCAAAACGGCGAACCGTCAGGTCGGAATAAGAGTACCCCTGCGGATTGGAATACTTCGGCACACACCAAATACCCTTGATGGATGCATCCTCCGAAACCATTCGCTCGATCATATCCATATCGGGACCGCATTCAGTCATCGGAATCGGAATCATTTCGATTCCGAAATATTCAGTGATTGCAAAATGTCTGTCATAACCGGGAACCGGACACAAAAACTTGACGCAGTCGAGCTTGCACCACGGTGTAGATCCCATGACACCATGTGTAACAGAGCGGGAAATGGTGTCGTACATGATATTGAGGCTGGAGTTTCCGTAAATCAGAATATTGTCTGGATTGACCTCCATCATATCGGCCATCAGCTCTTTTGCTTCCTTGATGCCGTCAAGCACGCCGTAGTTACGGCAGTCGGTACCATCCTCGCAGAGCAGATCGGAATCGGATGACAGCACATCCATCATACCCATGGACAGATCAAGCTGTTCGACACACGGCTTTCCGCGCGCCATATTCAGCTGTAAATCCTTTGCCTGATATTCCTTATACTGAGCAAGCAGAGACAGCAGATGCTCGCGGAGTTCTTCGTTTTTATAGTCGTTGTATGCCTTCATGCAGATGATCCTTTCTGTCAGACCAACGTTAGAAACCCCGGTTTCATCCGTATCCCTGATGCAGGATTTTCGGCGATTGGTTTCATGAAACGTGCGTCATTTCTTTCATAACGGCAATATTATACCACCAGCGGCAGAATTTGTCAAGTCAATTATGAATAATCAGAAGAAAAATCCTGCATTTTTATGTTTTCTTCTTGTTATCGAATTTTTTGCGCTTGACAAATCGTTCGAAATGGATTATAATGTAGGAAATGCTTTATCTGGCAATAGAATGCTTTGACAGGAGAGATCACATGGAACAGAAGAAAGTGTACGGTGTCATGCTCGTCGGATGCGGACACATCGGCAAGCAGCACATCGAAGATATTTACTACCGTGACAACATCAAGGTTGTCGCCTGTGTTGACTACAACATCGAAACAGCAAAGCAGTTTGCACGCCGCTACGGCGGTGAATGGGACGCACAGTACGGAACCGATTATAAGCCGTTTTTATCCATGCCCGAGCTTGACATTGTCATCATCGCAACCTATGCGGAAACCCATCTGCCGATCATGCGTGATTGTGTCAGTGCAGGAAAGCATGTTCTGTGCGAAAAACCGATCGCACCGACCATTGCGGAAGCAGAAGAATTCTGTCAGATTGTGCGTGCATCATCCTCCAAGGTCCTGATTGCACATATTCTCCGTCACAATCAAACATATGCAAAAGCGGCGGAAATGATTCGTTCCGGACAGCTCGGCGATATCCGACTGATTCGCATGGTGCAGAACCACCACATCATGAACAAGGAGCGCTATATGCGTCTTCTGGAGGACTGCTCCCCCATCGTTGACTGCGGTGTGCATTATGTGGATGTTATCCGCTGGTTTACCGGTCTTGAGGTTGTCGATATCAGCGGTATGGGCGGCATTGTTTCCAAGGTTGTCCCCGAGAATACCTTCGACTGGGGTATGATTACGCTGAAGCTCTCAAACGGCTGCACTGCATATTACGAAGCCGGCTGGACCGACACAACCGCATCCGAAAACTTAAAGGAATTTGTCGGTACGGAAGGCCGTATCAAGCTCATTCTCGCTGACTACCGTACCACAAACAAGGAAGAAGGTGACTTGATCGAATACTACGACAAGCGCACCGAAACCTACACCTCCATCAACATCAAGTGCAAATACAAGGACATGTACGGTCAGCTCTCCGCGCTCATCGATATGATCGAGAATGACACCGAAGGCTTCCCCACTCTTGAGGACGCAATGATCGCCTTCCGCATCGTCATGCGCTGTGACGAACTGATCCGGAGTACGCTCAATATCGAGCAGAAATCGGAAGAGGCTGCATTGCAGTATGTCGGGGATCTGATGTAATGGCTGTCCCCTCTCCGCGCACCTCTGCCAAACGGCGCTACATTCTTTGTTCCGTGCTGCTGTTTTCCCTTGCAGTCACCTGTATTGATGCATTTGTGCATCCGCCGTATTTTTCAAAGATTCCGATCAAAATCGTTTTCTTCCTTGCGCTGCCGATGCTGTATTTCATCTTCTGGCGTGAGGAGCGCAATGCGTGCCGGGAACTGTTCCGGTTCAGGAAATCCGGACTTTTCATTTCCTGTCTGATCGGCTGCGGTATTTATGCCGTCATTGTCGGCGGATATCTGCTCACCCGCAATATTTTTGATTTTTCCGGTGTAACAGGCAGTCTTGGTGAAGGCATGGGCATTACCGCCGATAATTTTCTGTATGTCGCTGTTTATATCTCTGTGATGAATTCGTTTCTGGAGGAATTTTTCTTTCGCGGGTTCGGATTCCTCACACTGAAAAAGTTCGTTCCGACAGCCGCTGCTTATCTTATCAGCCCTCTTTTGTTTGCAGTCTATCATGTCGGTATGATCGTCGATATGTTTCAGCCTGCGGTACTTGCACTCATCCTTTTCGGACTGGTTTCAGGCGGTGTGATTTTCAACGCACTCAACCATCGCTTTGGCAATCTGTATCCGTCCTGGCTTGCCCATATGGCAGCGAACTTTGCAATCAATACCGTCGGATTTTTACTTTTCGATATGATATAAGTGAAAATAACATTTTCTTTACGCACAACAATCGAGCACCGCCGAGGTTTTCAAGCCATCGGCGGTGCTCTTTTATGATATTTGCTTGTTTAAGAACCGTTTCCTCCAGGCGGTACCATTCCGCCAAATCCGCCCTGCGGCATTGATCCGCCGGGCATTTGTCCACCCTTTGCCATATCGTCGGGTATCTGTCCGTCCTGCAGCACTTCAGGCGGTGTCATACCACCCGGGAATGCATCATCTGCCTTCCCGCCAAATCCAAATCCGCCTTCCGGCATCTCCGGTATCATCGGATTGCCGTTTTCGTCAGTTTCGATGTCAGGACGCTCTCCCCTTGTACCGTTTCCGCCGGGGATCTGCCCCATATCACCACGGTCACCGCGGTTTCCGTTTCCGCCGCCAAAGCCGCCCATACCGAAGCCGGATGAACCGACAACGGTGTCATTCATTGCAATTTCTGTTTGCAGCGATCCTGTGACCAGTGTATATGTCTTACCGACTATCATTTCGGGACAGCTGACATATACGGAATGATACGATTTCTGCGGTGTGTGTGACAGCAGCAGATTATCGTTTCCATCGTACAGCGCAAGCGCGGCAGCATTCTGTGTCTGCTGAAGTGTAACCAAGGCCACGCCCTGCGTACTGGCTGCATCAAATCCTTCCGCCATCTGCGAGGAACCGACTGCGATAAGCGTTCCTCCTGTGATTATGGCTTCTCCTGCACAGTCAACCGCACCGTTGGCGCCGTTGGTCGGTCCATCCACAAAAATCTCACCGCCGGAAATCGTCAGATCACCGTTGGAATCCAGACCATCGCCGTCTGCATTCAGATACAGATACCCGCCCGAAATAACAACAGCACTGACGCCATCCGACGAAAACATGTCCCGTCCGCCGCCAAAACCGAGAAATCCGGAACCGTCTGTACCCCCAGCGGCATTGACGCCATCATCCGACGCAGTCACGGAAACATGACCTCCGGACAGCGTAATCGTGGTCCCCTCCAGCCCTTCGTAGCTTTGCGCAATGTTGATGTCACCGCCAAGCAAGGACAGCGCGTTGTCAGCGTGCATCCCATCGTCACCGGTGGACAGCTGAAAGCTGCCGTCTGCAATCGACAGATCACCGTTGGAATGCAGAGCATCATCGGCGGCATCTATGGCAAATGTACCGCTTGTGATATATAAAGCCGTCTGCGCCTTGATGCCTTTGGCGCTGTCGACTGCGGCGGAATCGTCTGTCTGTTCCATGTTCTGGCTGCTGTCGTTCAGCCATCCGGACATCCAGCCGTGTCGATCACCGCCGAACTTCTCATCGGTATGCTGTTCTCCGAATGCCGCGCCGCCGCCGGTCGTCAGTGTGTACGAACCGCCGTCAATCTGCATCGCCGCTGATGCAGACAAACCGTCACCAATTGCGGCAACATGAAAAATTCCGTCCGCAAGATACAGATTTCCAAGACTTTCATCGTCTTTGTTTTCCGCATGAATGCCGTCTTTTCCGCTGTCAATGGAAAACTGTCCATCCAGTACCGTCACGCTGTCTTTTCCGCTGATGCCATGCGATGCGGATTGCACGGTATAGCTGCCAGACAGTACCGTCAGATCATCCTTGGATACAATTCCGTGTCCGTATGTCGAGACAACGGACAGTGTTCCGGCACCGGACAAATACAAATCCTCCTTGGAAAACAGTGCCGCATCCACATTGGAATCTGCTTTCAGCGAAAAATCATAGGAAGAAGCAAGGCTGTTCTGTGTATTCTCATCCGTATACAGACGCACGGCATCCGCTGAGATGACATACAGCGCAGCGCCGTCGGCAGAGCTGATATGCGCATCCCGCAGAAGAATGCTGACCTCCTGTGACTTGCCGCAGTCGATGACAAGTGAGCCATCGGAGAGGGTACCCGAGAGAATGTAACTGCCCCCTTCCCGGATTGTAATCTGTGCGCCGTCAATGCTGACACCGGCACCGTCAGCTTCTATTCCTTCATCAGACAATGTTATGAAGGCAGCATCTGACTCTGCAAACGGAATCTCCGACACTTTTGCAATCTGGATTTGTTCGGCAAGTGTTGTCGGAGTTCCGTCGGTCTTTGACGGCAAATCCGGACTTCTGCCATTGCAGCTGCTCAAAAACACTGTAAGAATCACCCCGGACAATACCGCTGCGTATTTGCAGTTCATATATCCATCTCCTGTCATCCTGTATCTCATATTTTCGTTACAAAGTATACAACTTTATTTTGTAAATCAACGCATCGACGGTTGAAATTATGATGAAATATTTGTGTTCACTGAATGACAAAACGCCGCCGCACCAAAATGCAGCAGCGTTTTCTTGGGTTATTAGTTCTCTGCCGCAGCAGATGTGTCGATGCCGACGACCTCATCGACCGGAAGCGAGAATGCAATTCCCTGACCGGGCGTATTCAGGCCGACCGCATGATACAGCGTGTGCAGAACATCTGCCTTGATGTCCGCGGGAACAAGAATCATGACGATTTCTTTTTCTTCCTGCACAGTGATGCCAAAAAAGGTTTCCGCTTCTCTTGCACCGGTTCCGCGTGCATGAAGAACGGTACCACCGCGTGCACCTGCCGATTTTGCGGCATCCATCACGTTATCGGTAAAGCCCGCATTTACAATACATAAGATACATTCATACCGTTGGCTCATGATACTGTTCCTCCTGTCTTCTGATCGGATAAAAAGCGGTATATCGAAGCGCCGACCACGCTTGACAGCGGAATGGTAAATGCAATTCCCTGTCCGTTTTTGACAGTCTTGAATTTTTCCGCCAGTCCGTCACAGACGGAGCGGATCTGATCCTCACGGATGACACTGAACAAAACTGTCTTTTCCGATTCTGCAAGACCGAGCATCCGGAGCATTTCCGATTTTGCTGTTCCTTCACCGCGCATGGTCATTTGCAGATTGGCACCGTGTGCCTGAATATAATCCATAAAGAAGTCTTCTTTGCGATGGTCAACAACCGTTACAAGCAGCTTGCATTTCAGAAGCGCTGTGCCGGATACGGTTTTATTCTGATTCATTTCGTGCAAGCCTCCCATCACATAAATTCAATGATACGGTCATCATCCGCATCGAGAATGCGGCGCATTGCGATTCTGCGGCGGACAGCGGCAGAAACAACGGAACGGAAGCCAAGGAGCTGTATTGTGATCAGCGGTGTCATGGCGACCATAGCGACGATACCGAATGCGTTTTCAAGAACCTTATCCACACCGCCGAAAACCGCGCAAATACCGACCGCAAACGGCAGAATGAATCCGGAAGTCAGGGGACCGGATGCAACACCACCGGAGTCAAAAGCAATCGCAGTGTAGATAGACGGCACGAAGAACGACAGACCCAGCGACAGCAGATAACCGGGGATCAGATAGTAAAAGACACTGAAACCAAGAAGAATGCGAAGCATGGAAAGTGCCAGCGAGATACCGACACCGATAGACAGCGCCAGCATCATGGATGTGCCGCGGATACGGCCGTCCGTGATTGCTTCTACCTGCTTTTTGAGAACATGAACTGCCGGTTCGGCAAGAACGACAACCAGACCGAGCAGGAATCCGAATCCGACAATGAACATCGGTGCCTGATCGGCAAGCTCACAGCCGAGGCGGTATCCAACCGGCATATAACCGACGTTGACAGCACCAAGGAACAGGACCAGCCCGAAATATGTATACAGAATACCGATTGCAATCTGAATCAGCTTCTTTTTCGGCAGATGCAGAACCGTCAGCTGAAGAACCGCAAACGCGGCAACAATCATGCCAAGGGCAATGGCAACCTCCTCCATAACAGAGAGAATGGTATGTCCCAGTCCCGGCAGAATCTCCGAAACCGACTGATACGGGACGGCATAGGTCATCTCACCGGACGAGGAAAGACCGAGCAGCAATACCGCGAGAATCGGACCGACAGAACACATGGCGACCATACCGAAGCTGTTTTCCGACGCATTTCTGCCGCCGACCGCAGATGCAATACCGACACCGAGCGCCATCATAAAGGGGACCGTTACAGGACCGGTTGTTACACCGCCGGAGTCAAATGCAACCGCAAGGAAATCACCTTTTGCGTTCATAATCAGAAGCGATGCAACCGCAAACAGAATCATGTAAAAATACATCAACAGAGAGGAAAGGGTCTTTTTGAAGATGATTTTCATGACAGACAGTGTCAGAAACAAACCGACACCGATGCCGACAGTCCAGATCAGAAGACTTTCGTTGACAAGCTCCTTTAATTGGGTTGCAAGCACCGTCAGGTCAGGTTCGGAAACCGTAATCAACACACCAAGCATAAAGCTGACCGTCAGAAGCAGCAATGTTTTCCGGGATTTTGTCAGACCGACACCGACCTGCTCACCCATAGGCGTCATTGCAAGGTCTGCACCGAGATTGAACAAACCGATACCGAGAATCAAAAGAACGGTCGTTGCAAGAAACACAACCAACTCCTGATTGGAAAGCGTTGTAAACGGAGAAAGATACAAAAGAAATACAATGCAGGCAACCGGTAAAACGGAAACCAGTGCCTCTTGCAGTTTGAATGCCAGAGATTTCAGCAAAACAGGGCTCCTTTCCGAACATATAATTACATATATATTATAACATAGATTCTTTCTTTATGTAAAGACTTTCACTGTAAACTTTTTTGAAACAAAATTTCAAGCACAAAATATTCATGCTTTTTCCGGGAAATTGCCGCAGTCCTGTTGACATCGTCCGAATTTTGCGTTATACTAAAAGAACACTCAAAGAAAGTCAGGTATTGCTCCAATGGCAGCCATCAAAGCCAAAACCATCGATATGACACGAGGAGATCCGCTCCGTCTGATCCTTCGTTTTGCCATCCCTCTTCTGCTCGGAAATTTGTTTCAGCAGCTTTACAACATGGCAGACGGCATTATCGTCGGCCAGTTCATCGGTACGGATGCCTTTGCGGCAGTCGGTGCAACAGGTTCTGTTTCGTTTCTGATCATCGGCTTCATTCTCGGCTGTTCCTCCGGCTTCTGCATTCCCGTTTCGCAGTATTTCGGTGCCGGTGACAGCAGCGGAATGCGCCGCTGTACCGCCAATATCCTGTGGATCGGCATTGCCGTTGCGGGTGCTGTCACAGCATTGATGATGTTTACAACACGGCCGCTGCTCACACTGATGGATACACCGGAAAACATCTTTGAGGATTCGTTTCGCTATATTTACATCATTTTCGCAGGCATTCCCGCATGTATGTTTTATAATGTCCAGGCAGGGCTGATGCGCGCGGTCGGCGATTCCAGATCTCCTCTGTATTTTCTGATCATCTCATGTGCAATCAATGTCATCCTCGACCTTGTCTTCATTGCCGGACTCAGTATCGGTGTGAAGGGCGCCGCACTTGCCACAATCATTTCTCAGCTCATCTCCGGGATTCTCTGCTTTATCTGGATTATCCGGAAATTCCCGATGCTTCATCCGCACGGTGCAGAATGGAAACCGGACATTTCGCTGATCAGACGTCTGATTTCCATTGCACTGCCAATGGGGTTCCAGTTTTCCATCACCGCCATCGGTGCTGTCATACTGCAAAGTGCTGTCAATACACTCGGTTCCGATATCATCGCATCGATATCTGCCGCATCCAAAATTCAGAACATCGTTTTTGCACCGATGGAAACACTCGGTCTGACAATGGCAACCTACTGCGGGCAGAATCTCGGTGCGGGGCGCATCGACCGCATCCGTCTCGGTGTCCGGCGCTGTGTCATGGCATCGCTTATCCTGAGTGTCCTCTGCTGTCTGTTCGTCACATTTTGCAGCCAATGGGTTGCACTATTGTATATCAAGCCAGAGGAAACGGAAATCCTTGCAAACATCACCTATTATCTGCGTGTCTGCGGTCTTTTCTATATTCCGCTCGCATTGATTTTTGTCTTCCGAAATTCCATTCAGGGCATGGGATTCGGTGTACCGGCGATGGCAGCTGGATTGTTTGAGCTCGCAGCACGTGCCATTGTCGCAATCTGCTTTGTCCGTACCGTTGGATTCACCGCAGCCATTCTTGCCAACACCACCGCCTGGATTGCTGCTGACGTTTTTCTTATCCCCATGTACATATACGTCATCCGCAAATTTACAAAAAATCCACCATCGCAAATACAGCAATCTTAAACAACGATCTTATACAGGAGAACAATCATTATGAAGCTTATGTTTGCATCCGATATCCATGGTTCTGCACTCTACTGCCGCAAAATGCTCGACGCATTTGCAAGAGAGGGCGCCGAAACGCTGATTCTGCTCGGCGACCTGCTGTACCACGGACCGCGCAACGATCTTCCTGAGGGCTATGCCCCCAAGGAGGTCATCACAATGCTCAACGGCATCTGTGACAATCTTCTCTGCGTCCGCGGCAACTGCGACACGGAAGTCGACCAGATGGTACTCGGGTTCCCGATTCTCGCTGATTACGCAATTCTGTATCTCGGCGGTAGACGCGTCTACATTACCCACGGACACAATTTCGGTGAGGATCATCCGCCGCAGCTGCGGGACGGCGACATTCTGATGAACGGTCACACTCACATTCCTGCCTGCCGTGACAAGTGCGGATTCCTCTATCTGAATCCTGGCTCTGTCTCTATTCCCAAGGAAAACAGCGTCCACGGCTATATGACATGGGAAGACGGCACCTTTTATTGGAAGGACCTTGACGGAAACGTTATTTCCGAACACACTTTGTGATTTTTAATTTCCGTTTAGCAATTACGACAAAATTATTAAATATATTTTAATTACAGAAAGTGAGGATACTTCCCATGAAACGATCCGAAATCAATGCTGCCATTGATACCGCCCGTGCGGCACTGAAACAGCAGAATATCACCCTTCCCTGCTTTGGCTGCTTCACCCCCGATGAGTGGAAAGAAAAGAAGCATCTCTGTGAAAATGTGTTTTCTGTCATGCTCGGTTGGGATGTTACCGACTTTGATACCGATGACTTCGCACATCAGGGATGCGTACTTTTCACTGTCCGCAACGGTTCCATCGACGGTGCCGGTGTTCCCTATGCGGAAAAATACCTGATTTTCAATGACACCCCCTCTCAGGCAATTCCGCTTCATTTCCATTTCAAAAAGACAGAGGACATCATCAACCGTGCCGGCGGCGTTATGTGTATCGAAGTCTATAATTCCACACCGGACGGCGATCTTGACCGGACTTCGGATGTCGTTGTCTACACTGACGGCATCAAAAATGTCGTACCCGCAGGTACTGTCATGGAAATCACCACAGGCAATTCCATTACCCTGACACCGGGTCTGTATCACCGGATTTTTGCAAAAGAAGGTACCGGAATGCTGATCGCCGGCGAGGTTTCCTCCATAAACGACGATAAAACCGACAATCGCTTTTATGCGCCGACCGCACGCTTCTGCGGCGTTGAAGAAGACGAAGCTCCGCGCTACATTCTTGCAAACGAATACGAGAAATTTGTAATTTGATCGCAATCTCACAGAAAAAGGATACGAAATTATGAAAATTTACGAAGATGTCACCCTCACAGCCGAAGAACGTGCACTGGCTCTCGTTTCTGAGATGACCGTGGAGGAAGCTGCAAGTCAGCTCCGTTACGATGCCCCCGCGATTGAACGCCTCGGTATTCCGGCATACAACTGGTGGAATGAAGCGCTGCACGGTGTTGCCCGTGCCGGTACTGCAACCATGTTCCCGCAAGCCATCGGTCTTGCTGCCATGTTTGATACCGCAACGCTGTATCGCGTCGGCGAAATCGTTTCTACGGAAGCCCGCGCAAAGTACAACGGTACCTTCCGCCGCGGTGATCGCGGTATTTATAAAGGGCTGACCTTCTGGTCACCCAACATCAATATTTTCCGTGATCCCAGATGGGGACGTGGTCATGAAACCTACGGCGAGGATCCGTATCTGACAGCAGAATGCGGCAAAGCCTATGTACGCGGTCTGCAGGGTGATGGACCTGTCATGCGTGCGGCTGCCTGTGCTAAGCACATCGCTGTTCACTCCGGTCCGGAAAGCATTCGTCACGGCTTCAATGCAGAGGCATCGGCAAAGGACATTGAGGAAACCTACCTGCCTGCCTTTGAATCTTTGGTAAAGGAAGCGCACGTTGAGGGCATCATGGGTGCATATAACGCCATCAACGGTGAACCGTCCTGCGCGAGTCCCTTTTTACAGGAGAAGCTCCGTTCCTGGGGCTTTGACGGATATTTTGTCTCCGACTGCGGCGCCATTTCCGATTTCCATCAGTTCCACCACATCACGGCAAATGCAGTTGACTCTGCAGCACTTGCATTGAAGAACGGCTGCGATATCAACTGCGGCGGCTGTTATGCATCCATCATGACCGCATATGAGGAAGGGCTTGTCTCGGAAGATGACATCCGCTCCGCCTGTGTTCGTGCCATGCGCACCCGTATCCGGCTCGGTCTGTTCTCCGGAAAAACTGAGTTTGATGATATTTCTTACGATATCGTTTCCTGCGATGACCACAAGGACATTGCCTGGCTGTGTTCTCTCCAATCCATGGTTCTGCTCAAAAACAACGGCATTCTTCCGCTGGATGAGGAGAGAATTTCCACCATCGCCGTGGTCGGACCCAATGCCAACAGCAGAACGGTTCTTGAAGGCAACTACATGGGTACTGCCGACCGTTATATTACGCTTCTTGAAGGCATTCAGGATCGCTTTGCCGGTCGTGTTCTTTATGCACCCGGTTCGCATCTGTACCGGTTCCGCTCTGAAAACTGCAATCCGGACTTTGACCATGATCGCATCGCCGAAGCGCTTGACTGTGCGGAACACGCGGATATTGTCATCGCCTGTGTCGGTCTGGATCCTTCCATTGAAGGTGAAGCCGGAGATGCGTCCAATGAATATGCAGCCGGCGACAAGCGTGATCTGCGTCTGCCCGAATCTCAGCGTGTCCTTCTCAAAGCACTGGAAAAGACCGGAAAGCCGCTGATTGTCCTCTGTGCCGCAGGCAGTGCAATGAACTGTGAGGTTGCATGCGACGCTCTGCTTCACGTCTGGTATCCCGGTCAGATGGGCGGTGAAGCTGCGGCATCGATTCTCTTTGGCGATTTCGCACCGTCCGGAAAGCTGCCTGTCACCTTCTATGAGGATACGGACAAGCTCCCCGATTTCACCGATTATTCGATGAAAAACCGCACATACCGTTATACGCAGGATAACATTCTCTATCCGTTCGGATACGGTCTGACCTACGGAACAACAGAAATCAAAGAACTGACCTATGAAAACGGCATTGCTTCCGTTACTGCCGCCAACACCGGATCAGAGCGCGTCGATGATGTCATTCAGCTGTATCTGCACGATGATGCAGACTGCGCTGTTCCGTTCTATGCCCTCTGCGGTTTTGAACGTATTTCCCTTGCTGCCGGACAGACCAAGACTGTCAATATTCGCATTGACGAGCGTGCATTCACCTCCGTGGATGACAACGGCATCCGAGCGGTCCGCGGAACACACTACACCCTGTATGCCGGAACCCATCAGCCTGACAAAAAAAGCTGTGATCTGACCGGCACCGCATGTCTTTCTGTTGAGATCACCCGATAAAAGGCTTGACAACGCAGAAAAGTTGTGTTACAATACCATTGATATCATGTGCGGCAAAACAATAGCCGTGCAAAATAGATTACATTACAAAGGAGATTTTCATCATGGCAAAGTTAAAAGTCGGTATTATCGGTGCTGGTAACATCGCAACCAGCGCACACCTCCCCGCTTATGCGAATCTGATCGATATCGTTGAAGTCGTTGCAATCGCGGACATCGTTCCGGATCGTGCAAAGGACGCGGCTGAAAAGTTCGGTATCCCGCACTACTACGCATCCGTTGAAGAACTGATCGCAGGTGAGCCCGATGTTGACTACATCGACGTTTGTACCTGGACCGCAGCACACGCTCCGGTAGCCATTGCTGCTGCAAAGGCAGGCAAGAACATCCTCTGCGAAAAGCCGCTCGCTGCAACGCTCGAACAGGGGCTTGCAATCGAAGCTGCTGTCAAGGAAGCAGGCGTTCAGTTCATGCTCGCTGTCGTTACCCGTTACGGTGCGGAACAGCAGAAGTTCGTTGAACTGCGCGATGCAGGTAAGTTCGGCGATATCTACTACGCAAAGTGTTCCTACGTCCGTCGCCGCGGTACGCCCGGCGGTTGGTTCACCGATAAGGAACTCGCAGGCGGCGGTCCCGTCCTCGACATCGGTGTCCATGCCATCGACCGTACATGGTACTTGATGGGCAGACCGAAACCTGTTTCCGTTTCCGCTGAAACCTCCTACCGCATCGGCGACTATCAGACCAAGGGTGTCGGCAGATGGCAGCCGTTCGGTCAGGGCAACGGCGTTTTCAACACCGAAGACTCGGCATCTGTCTTCTTCCGCTTTGAAGACGGCAAATCCATGGTTGCTGAAATCGCATGGGCAATCAACGGCAACGAATCCGCTACCACAACCATCTACGGCTCCAAGGCAGGCTGTACCTTTGAACCGCTGACCATCTACGGCGAAGATGAAGAGGGTTACCTCTCCACCGAAAAGCCCGAGGTTGTCGGTGTCAACTACTTTGTTGAAGAAATCCGTCACTTCATCGACTGCCTGAATACCGGCAAGACCCCGATCTCCCCCATCGAAGACGCTGTCACCGTTCAGAGAATGCTCGACGGTATCTACGCTTCCGCTGAAAAGCACGAAGAAGTTAAGATCTGATCGTACTTACAATACCCGCCCGTTCCCAGTTGTTATCCCAGCCGGGAATGCGGATGATATTTAACGACAAAAAATGCAGGAGTAAAACTCCTGCATTTTTTAGGTTTACATCGTTTTCTTATGCCATACCGACAGAACCGAACAGTTCCATCTTTTCCTTGACCGTTGCCTTGATTGCTTCAAAGCCGGGAGCGAGAAGCTTTCTGGGGTCGAAGCCCTTACCTTCGAGGTCCTTGCCTGCTTCGATATACTTTCTGGTTGCTTCCTGGAA
Organism: Oscillospiraceae bacterium; assembly: GCA_015064785.1. Classification (GTDB taxonomy): domain Bacteria; phylum Bacillota; class Clostridia; order Oscillospirales; family CAG-272; genus RGIG3925. Next base: position 11,942 of record SVRM01000009.1, on the reverse strand, counting down.
TGCGAGCTGGCATTCGGTGTTGACGTTGATCTTGGAAACGCCGAGAGAAATTGCCTTCTTGATCATGTCTGCGGGGATACCGGTACCGCCGTGGAGAACGAGGGGCATATCGCCGGTCTTTTCGGAAACAGCCGCAAGGGTTTCAAAGGACAGACCTGCCCAGTTTGCGGGATACTTGCCGTGGATGTTGCCGATACCTGCTGCAAGCATGGTAACGCCGAGATCAGCGATCATCTTGCATTCGTTGGGATCAGCACACTCGCCGGTGCCGACAACGCCGTCTTCTTCGCCGCCGATGGCGCCGACTTCAGCTTCCAGGGAGAGACCGAGTTCATTGGTGAGCTTGACCAGTTCCGTGGTCTTTGCGATGTTTTCTTCGATCGGATAGTGAGAACCGTCGAACATAACAGAGGAGAAGCCTGCCTTGATGCACTTCATAGCGCCTTCATAGGAGCCATGGTCGAGATGCAGTGCAACCGGAACGGTGATGCCGAGTTCTTCGATCATACCGTTGACCATGCCGACGATGGTCTTGTAGCCGCACATGTACTTGCCGGCACCCTCAGATACACCGAGGATGACAGGAGAGTTGCATTCCTGTGCGGTGAGCAGGATCGCCTTGGTCCACTCGAGGTTGTTGATGTTGAACTGACCGACAGCATAATGACCGGCCTTCGCCTTGTTAAGCATTTCCTTTGCAGAAACTAACATTGTTATATCCTCCCAAAAGGTTTTATTTTTGTTCTGACTTTATATATTATACCGCATTTTACATATTTTCGCAATGGTTTTGGTAAAATATTCAAGATTTATTCATATATTTTTTGACAAAAAATTGTCATGTCCGCCAATGCTATCAATTACATACCGGCTGCTGCCATCTGACCGGCAAGAAGAACATCCTGTAAAAACCAAAATCCGAGACCGAGCAGAATAAACAGGATTGTTCCGAACAGTGATGTCGGACGCCAGATTTCAAAAAACGTGGTTTTTTCGCCCTTATCCTTTTTCCAGGCGATATTCTTTTTCCAGTACCAGATGGGAAAGATTGCGGTTACAGCGGCGATGATCCAAAGAATAACAGCGGTGATCTGATACGTATCCCAGCCGAGCATACGGATGACATTCATAATCGGAAGCTCCTTTATCATGATTTTTATCAGTATACCACAAAATTCGTGTGCAATCAATAGAAAAATGTAAATTCTTCAGACAAATCAGCAGAAATCCGCTGTATTTGGGCAGATTTTCAAAGGTCGTAAAAAAAGAATTGACAGCATTTTATTTTCGTGCTATAATGAAAACAGTAATTTTTGTTAAAGGAGAACAAACATGCTGAAAACTTTACAATATAACGCCGATCTCTGCGTTGTCGGCGGAGGACTTGCCGGTATGTGTGCGGCGATTGCAGCGGCACGTCACGGCGCCAAGGTCGTTCTGATGCAGGAACGCCCCGTTCTTGGCGGCAATGCATCCAGCGAAATCCGTATGTGGGTCTGCGGTGCACGCGGAGAAAACAACCGGGAGACCGGTATCCTTGAAGAATTTGCCCTGGAAAACCTCTGGCGCAATCCGCACAAGATTTACCCGATCTGGGATTCGGTCCTGTGGGATGCAGTGAAACGTGAGAAAAACATCACACTGCTGCTGAACTGCTCCTGTATGGATGCGGAAATGGATGCCGACAATCACATCGCCGCAGTGACTGGCTGGCAGATGACAACGCAGGCGTTCTGCCGTGTCGAAGCAAAACTCTTTGCCGACTGCTCCGGCGACAGCATTCTTGCACCTTTGACCGGCGCTCATTACCGTGTCGGACGCGAAGCTGCTTCGGAATTCGGCGAAAACATCTCTGTCGAGGTCGAGGATAAGAAGACGATGGGCATGTCCTGCCTGATTCAGGCACACAAAGGAACAGAGCCGGTTGCATTCACCCCGCCTGCCTTTGCAAAGAAGCTGACGGAGGAGGATGTCAGATACCGCCGTCCGAATATGCAGAGTTCTTCTGAAAACTTCTGGTATCTGGAGCTCGGCGGATTCGGTGACTCGATTGCCGATACAGAGGTCGTTCGTGACGAGCTGGTTGCACTGGCTTACGGCATGTGGGACTACATCAAGAACTCCGGGAAGTATCAGGATGCCGATCTGTGGCAGCTTGATTTCCTTGGATTCCTGCCCGGAAAACGTGAATCCCGCCGTATGATCGGTCCGTATCTGATGACACAGAACGACATCACCTCCGACCGCCATTTTGAGGACGTTGTTGCCTTCGGCGGCTGGCCGCTGGACGACCATGATCCGGCCGGCTTCTACTACGACGGTCATCCGAATACATCGTATCTGACCCCCTCGCCATACGCCATTCCCTACCGTGTCCTGTATTCCGAAAACATTGAGAATCTGTACTTTGCCGGACGCAACATTTCCATGACGCATGCCGCTATGTCTTCCTCCCGCGTTATGGCAACCTGCGCCCTGCTTGGTCAGGCTGCCGGTACAGCGGCGGCAATCGCGGTCAAACATGGCACCACACCGCACGGCGTTTACACCGAGCATCTCACCGAGCTTCAGGACACACTGCTCTGGGATGATATGCTTCTGCCTCATCATCCGCGTACTCCTGCCGCGCTCAGTGCCAGTGCAGCATTGACCGTCAATGGTACCGAATGCAGCGCTTCCAGCGTTCTGCGCGACGGCTGCGACCGCGATAATCTGTTTATCTGCGCACCCGGTGATGTTGTCGAGTATCGGTTTGATGTACCTGTCCATGCAGAGGAAGTCCGCATCATCTTTGACTCCGATCTTAACCGCGTGACACTTCCGGGCGACGACTGTGAACGCAATCATACCATGCGCGCAAACCTTTTGCCGGATTCCCCTGTGATGCACCTGCCGACAACGCTGTGCAAGTCCTATACCGTGGATGCCGTTTGTGCTGACGGTTCAGTGATTTGTCTCGGAGCAGATGACAACAACCTGCGCCGTCTCGTCACAATTCCGGTTGGAACCACAGTCACAGCCATCCGCTTCTGCGGTACCGCTGTCCACGCCGGAGGCAGCGAGATCCGCCTGTTCTCTTTTGAAATCAAATAAACGGAGGATTCATCATGGCATCAATTCGTTTGATGAGCCAGAACCAATGGAACTGTACGCAAAATCTTCCCGCATGGGAGGCGTTGGGACTGGACTGTTCTGCCGCTGTCCGTATGAAAGGACATGTCAAGATTCTTGGCGCGCTTCTGCCCGATATTCTCGGCGGACAGGAGGTCAATATGCATATGCAGTATTATCTGAAGCTGTACTGCATGGAGCTGGGGCTGCCGTATACCATGATCTGGGGCAATATGACACCCATTGTTTACCGTGCGGATAAGCTCGAGCTGATTGATGCGGATTACCTTCTTTATCCGGAACATGTTCACGGATATGAGGGCAGCTTCAATGACGTGAAATCGAAATCCTGCAACATTGGCGTTTTCCGTACAAAGGAGGACGGTCGCGTGTTCGTCTTTGCGACGACGCATCTGTGGTGGATGTCTTCCCAAGTACAGCCCGGTTCAGCCGAGGTACGCAGACTCCAGATCACCATGGCATCTGACCGGATTGCAGAATATCAGAAAAAGTACGGCGGCTGTCCCGCTGTCCTTGTCGGTGATCTGAACGCCGGTTATCATGCACAGGCGCTTCGTTATGCCATCGACGAGGCCGGCTGGCAGCACGCACACGATGCCGCAGTTGAATACCGTCATGAGGGCAAAGGCTTCAACGGATGCGGCGGAAAGCCCGGTGTCTGGCAGGATGAGCCGTTTGAAAACGCACTCGATCACATTCTTGTCCGTGATATACCCGAAGGCGCTGTTCGCCGTTTTGACCGTTATTGTGCCGAGGATTATGTGTACCTGTCCGATCACGCACCTGTTTATATCGATCTGAACTTATAATATAATCTCCCCTACTCCGTTTCAGAACGAAGAGGGGAGATTTTTTGCGCATTCGCGCGGCGGTGGAGGAATACTGGCGGATGCGCGTGATAAACAGTATTTACCAGCCGATGGCCGCCGAAATCGGTATCTGGGATTCGCTCTGTGCCGATGCACAGTTACCTACCGTATGACAGCGGATGCGCGGCTGCATCGGTTCAAACCGGTAATTTTCAGTTTTGCTGACCGGATAATCGGCAGAAATACCGGAATTGCGTGGTGAAGTTTCCACGGAGTAGTGCCAAAACAGCATGTCTGGTTCCTCAGCACGGGCGGTTCTCTCCGTAACATACGGACGATGGTACCAGAGACCGATTTTTCCGAGCTTTTTGCGGTCAAGACACCTTTCAAGGGTTTCGCGGTCTGCATAGAGTACCGGCGTATATCCGGCACGGGAAAGTATTTTTGCGGCTGTTTTGATCAAGGATGCATTGTGCGAAGGTGAGCAAGACCGGTATTTTTCGGAAATCCCGTGTTCTCCCAAACAAAGAACAACAAGCGGCAAGGTGTGGAATGCAGAAACACGGCGCAGCGCTCGGATCAGCCATGTGCATTCGGAACGGACTTCCGAAACGGTAATGCCGCCGAGCATATGAGAAACACCGCAGGAAATCGAGGCTTGAAAGCATCCCTGCATATTGGTTTCGGCAAGATCGGAAATCTCCGGTGCAATTCCGATACAGCAGTCGCTGTCGCTGCCCTGTGAAAATCGGATGATCGCCGCATCAGCGTCGCGGACACGGGACCAGTTGATCAAACCTTGCTGTTCAGTGATGGAAAGAAGCTTCATGATATGTACCGCGGCTGTCGGCATACAGGACAACCGTTCCTTTCTATTTTGTGATATGTTTCTGAAATAACCCGAACGAATTTTCTGATACTATTATATCACGAAATTTCCGTTCTGTCAATAGAAATGAACACAATTTCACGAACTATTTTTCGTGTTTCTGTCATAATATATTTTCAAGATATATTTTTATCGTAATGCGATAATTTCTTATTGACAAATCCCATTGTTTGTGTTATACTGATTCCAGGAAATCACTGAATTTCCGAATTCTGACCAAAATTACAATCATTGAGGTGTTAGCAATGGAGAACAATTATCCGGCACGTACCATCCGTTTGATTACCGTTTCTATCCTTGTTCTGTTCTGTGTGATCTGTGCAGTATTCATTCCGAATTTTATGGATTATGCGACCGAACACGATTATATCGGCACGGACAACAAACTGCTTTTTACTGTGGCTGCATGGATCCTTGTACTTCCGTGCGCGGTTATCCTGATTATGGCACTGAAGCTGTCTGCATCCAACGAAGACCGTATTTTCACAGAAGAGACCGCACGGCTTTTATGGCGGATTTCGCTGATCCTTGCCATCGACTGCGGTGCATTTGCAGCGATAACAATCATTTTATTCTGTTTGCGTGATGTTCTGATCGCGCCGATGTTCGCGCTGATCGATCTTGTCGGTCTGGCCCTGTCCTATCTGTTCTGCCAGTTGTCCGGATACATTCACCGCGCGGCGGAAATGAAAGAGGAGGTCGACGCAACGTTATGATTATTGTCAACATAGATGTGATGCTGGCAAAGCGGAAAATGAGCGTCGGTGAGCTGGCAGATCGCGTCGGTTTCACCATGGCCAATGTATCCTTGCTTAAGAACGGAAAAATCAAGGCGCTCAAGCTCTCCACTCTGGACAAGTTATGTCAGATACTTAACTGCCAGCCCGGTGATCTGCTTGAATTCGTTCCGGGGGCTGAGGACTCCGGAGAGGACGATCATGTGTAAGCGCAGATTTGATGTTGCTGTGATCGGCGCAGGACCGGCCGGTGCCATTTTTGCATCAGAACTGGCAAAGCTGCGTCCGGAGCTTACCATGCTTGTCATTGACGGACAGAGTGAACAGAACAAAAAGGTCTGCGGCGGACTGCTTGCTCCGGATGCGCAGAAGGTGCTTGCATCCTTTGATTTGACGCTGCCAAACGCAATACTTGCGGATCCGCAGATTTTCGCTGTCGATACTCTGGATCTGTCCTCCGGTCAACGGCAGGTCTACCAGCGGCACTATCTGAACATGAACCGATATCTGTTCGATCGCTGGCTCACAGCCAGAATTCCTTCACATGTCACAGTTCTGTCCGCGCATTGTGATGACATCCGTGAGGAGGACGGCGGATACACTGTAACTGTCGGAGGTACGGTTTACCGTGCTGACAGCATCGTCGGTGCAGACGGCGCCAATTCCACCGTCCGCAAAACGCTGATCGGTGCAGCCCCGAAGCAGTATACCGCAATACAGGAGTGGTACCGAATGAACAGCGCCGAGCTTCCTCACTATTCCTGCATTTTTGACCGGACTACAAGCGACAGCTGTTCCTGGACGATCTGCAAGGACGGATACTGGATCTTCGGCGGTGCATTTGAAAAGCATGGATGCCGCGACGCATTTGCCGCGCAGAAGCTGCATCTCCAGCAAACACTCGGCTGTACCTTCGGTGAACCAATCCGGCGGGAAGCATGTCTTCTAACGTCGCCGCGGCACTGGCGGGATTTTCTTTGCGGTCGTCCCGGTGTTTATCTGATCGGAGAAGCCGGCGGCTTCATCAGCGCATCGTCCTTTGAGGGCATCAGCGCCGCCATGCTGTGCGGCAGATATCTGGCACAGGCATTCGCCGCCGGAAGAATAAAATCAGACATCTGGCGTCGGTACTGCCGTCTGACGTTTCCTCTGCGTTTGAAGCTGTGGTCAAAAACAGTTAAGCGTGCGCTGCTCTGTTCGCCGTTCTTCCGATATTGGATCATGAAAAGCGGGCTTCAAAGTATCAAACCAGAACCGAACAGAAGCATTTTCACCCAACTTCCACCCGTGTGTTGAAAAAAGAAAGGAATTTTCGCTATATGACAGTCGATAAAAAAAGCCTGGTCATCCGGGCAGGCATCTTTCTTGTATTTGTGTTCTGTATATTCGTCTTCCCCGAAATTGTTCCGCTGACCTATCCCGGTTCTTCCTATTATATCACCTATATACAGGACGGTTGGAGCTTTTTCTACATGCTTTTCCTTTATCCCGTGGTGTTTTTCTGTTCCGGTATTTTTTGCACACTGTTCCGATGCAAACCCTTTGCCTTGTGTATCATCCCGGATATACTCATTGGACTTCCCGAGTTCATCGACCGATCCAATACCTCCTCCGGCTTCTTCATCGGAACATTCCTTCTGAATCTTGCTGTCCATCTTCTTCTGTGGCTCCTCGGTGGATGTACGGTTCTCGGGGTACGCGCCCTGATTGCATTGATCCGTTCCGATATCTCGTCATACCGTGCAAAGAAAGCCGCAATTTCTGACACCCCTGTCGATCACGGACATTTCTCGCACTGATGCCCCTCCATCCAGCATACCTCCGCTTTCCTCGAAACGTCTTCCCTGATTTCAAACCCTCAAAATTCGATAAAATCCTTGACATTCTTTCCCGTTTATGATATTATGTTTGCAAAGGGGCAACCCAATATGAATAATGTAAGGAGTAATCCCATGGAAAAATGTAAAGTAGGTATTATCGGTACCGGCGGTATCAGCAACGCGCATATGACCGGTTATAAGGCAATCCCTCATCTGGTTGAAATGACCGCTGTCTGTGATATCGACGAAGAAAAGGTAAAGGCATATGCAGAGCGTTACAACGTTCCGCGCTGGTACACCGACTACAACGAAATGCTCGCAAAGGAAAACCTCGACGCGGTTTCCGTCACCACATGGAACGCCGCACACAAGGGTGCTGCGATTGCCGCGCTGAACGCGGGCGTCAACGTCATCTGTGAAAAGCCGATGGCAATGAACGCAGAGGAAGCAGAGGAGATGAAGGCTGCTGCCGAACGGAACGGCCGTGTACTGCAGATCGGCTTTGTCCGCCGTTACGGAGAGGACGCTGCGATGCTGAAGAAGTTCATCGACGGCGGCACCCTCGGTGACATTTACTATGCAAAGGCAACCTATCTGCGCCGTTCTGGTTGTCCCGGCGGCTGGTTTGGTGACAAGAGCTACTCCGGCGGCGGTCCTCTGATCGACCTCGGTGTTCATGTCATGGACCTCGTCCGTTACCTCGCAGGCTGTCCCAAGCCCATTGCAGCATACGGCGTAACCTACAACAACCTCGGTCCCGACCGTGCTGCCGGCGCCAAGTCCGACCTTGGTTACGAATCCAACCAGGCAAAGAGCAAGTTCGTCTTTGACGTCGAAGACTTCACATCTGCAATGATCCGCTTTGACAACGGTATGGTTCTGACCGTGGAAGCATCCTTCAATCTCAACATCAAGGAGGACTCCGGCGAAATCCAGCTGTTCGGTACCAAGGGCGGTACGAAGATCGGCGATACCACCGAGTTCTTCACCGATATGAACGGCGAATTTGTCAACATCACACCGGCTGGCGGCGGTGCAAACTTCCGCTTTACCCAGAGCTTCAACGCAGAAATTGCACACTTCATCGACTGTGTCAGAAACGGTGTCCCCTGCCGTGCTCCAGCAGAGGACGGTGTCATTCTCATGAAGATGATCGATGCGATCTACAAGTCCGCAGAGACCGGTCATGAGGTTGAAATTACATATTGATCTGCATATGAAAAAAGGCATCCTGTAGAAGGGTGCCTTTTTCTGATATTGTTGTAGGAGCGATTCACGAATCGCCCGCTTCCATACAGTTACTTTCCGACAGGATTTCCATCCTCATCAAACGATTTCCGCAGCGCCCGCTCCGTCGGAATCAGCGATACAATCATTGGAATCAGCTGGACAACCAACAGCACCAGAGAAACCACACTGACCGTATCCTCATCTTTGCCTAAAACAGCAATCATCGGAATCACAGAAACGACAAGCATGACCGCGCCGACGATCATCCAGGTACGTCCGAGATGACGGTGCGCAAATGCCCATGTATCTTCATTTTTCATCGATCTCTGTGTACGGTAGCCGTACCAGATGTTGATATGATTCGGTGCTTTGCGTCGGAATAAGCCGCCGAAAACGATCATGATACACGGGATCAGGAGTGTTGTAAAGAGCCTAAAAATATAATAGCCGTTCATAACCTTCTCCAATCGTTTCTTGATTATGTTTATGCAAAAAATTCCTCCATCACTCCGCCGATGACGTTCGCCATGCGCCAGAAGCCAAGATCATTGGGATGACAGGTATCCACGGTACAGTCTGCCGCATCTGCGCCTGCAAACAGGTCAGCACCGTCGATGAAGCGGACGTTCTTATCACCGTTTGCCAGCGCACGCTCGTAGCTTTCACGGATGACAGCGGTACGCGCGGCACATTCCTCTGTTCTGCCCTGCACATCGGGACGTGTAATCATGATGTACGGAATATCAGGGTGTGCGGCACGAATCGCTTCATACAGCGCATAGTGCGTGTTCCGCAAATGCTCGACGGTCGGCGCGTTGTGATCATAATCGCAGACAAACGCGGACATCTCAAGAGAAGCCAGATAATCGACCATAACTTTCTCACCGCGGCAGGCACCGGAAAAACCGAGATTGATATAGTCGATGTTCATCCTGCGGCAGATATGCGACTGATAGGTCATGCCGGGACGCGATGCACAGCCACCCTGGGTGATCGAGGAACCATAATACACAATGGGCTTCTCGGGACGGTAGTTCTCACCTGCACCAATCGTGCAGCCCTTCGGCACACCGATCATGATATCGTCAACACCACAGTACAGCGGCATATTCAAGGTATAGCAGTTGATGCCGTCGGGAGTACGGTTGACAAGGGTGTCAACATGGTAATATTCGGATTTCTGTTCAATGGTGGTGTCGAGATTCGGCGTCATCGTGCAGACATAAGTGTGTCGTTCCCCATCGTCGTGATAAAGGTCCAGCCCGCATTCGCCGTTGAAGCACATATGATTGGAGCGGTCAAAGAAGCAGTAATGGACGTAGATAGCAAGCTCGCGTGCGTCGGTCGAGAAGCGGATGCGTCCGCCGGCAGGATTATAGCACAGGAATTTCGTGTATTCGTTCGCTCCGTCGCCGATGGCCTGCGGGGTACGGCGGAAGCGCGGGTCGGTATCCTCCTCACCGCGGTACAGACCGTAAATCTCAAACGGCGCGTGTTTTACGTCATACCAATCGTATTTTCCCGCATCAAGAATGTGTTTTTTCAGTTCAGTCATGGGAGTCTCCTTTATGATGTTACATGATAATGATACTTGTTGACAAAACGTCACCATATTGTAAATCGGAATGCTTAGCAGCAGCTTCCATGCTGTTGCATCAGAGCTTTTTTCTGCAAACCACGCATCCTTCTATCTCATTGCATACTTCAAATCCATGCTTCTGATACATAGATAACGGACCGTGATACGCATGATTTTCATTATGCGCAAACGGATACGCTTCGATCCAATCAAATCCCTCCGCCACAGCATCTCTGCATATATGTTCAAGCAAAGCTGTGGCAACGCCGCATCCTCTGTATGCAGGTGCAACAGAAAAGCAAACAATGGATTTTATTTTTTCTCCGTTATCAGGTATCTTTTCTGCAAAGTTAAAATTGACATTATCGTACGCTTTTTTATGATTTGCATTGCACCATCCGACAACCTTCCCCTGAACATATGCTAAATACCCCTGCATACGGCCGCTTTTTATGAATTGGATCGCTTGCTTTCTGTTAAAATCAATACAATCTTTATCACAGTTCCAACTTCTTTCTTTTTGCAATGTGCTGTCCCAATGATAGCACATACAGTAACATCCACACCATTCCTCATTGTCCGAAAAGGCATCGTTATCAAAAAAAGATAGCCAATCATCCAATAATTCTACAGTCAGTTTACAAACAGAAATTTCCAAAATGCATCCTCCTCCAAATTGGCTTTTACACGATGTTTCCGGTCACTGAAGTATCATGCCTTCTTGCTGTGTTATTTTACAACAAAACCGGCAAATGCATGCGCGGGAATATCGGAATCAAAAATTACGCGGTTTTCTTCTATGCGTCCGATTGCACCGCCGATAAAACGCACTTCGGCATAGGATCTGTCAAGGATAACGGTGGGCGCAATGATCTCATCCGCAAAGCAGTTCCAAAGTCCGACAGCACGTCCGTTTTCGTTGTCCTTGACAATCATATAAAGCTCGGGATGATGCGCACAGATCGCCGCAGGTTTCTTACCGCCCTGCAGCCACTGCAGTGCTCCGATCGCCTGCGCCTGTCTTGCATAGCTGCAGAGAAGCTGGGAGCGGCGGTCGACCGAGGACCATGCAAATGCATAGCAAAGGAACCGCACACCGTCTGCATTCTCATAAAGCCAGACCGCAGGATAGGAGTCCTCTCCCACGCGGAACGTAGAAAGAACGACAGCCTCCGGTTTCAGTGTCACACGGCGGAAGATGCCGCCTGTCATGGTGCGGAGATGTTCTTCTTCCCTGCCGTCTGCCGCCGGGAAAATTTCTTCCGCTGCTGCAGGCGCGTCTTCGATCTCTGCAATACCGCAGTCCACGCCGCGTTCCGTCAATGCTTCTGCCGCTTCGATATCCGTCATCACGCCGTATTTCAGAAGATCAAGCGGCATCTTCTGTCCCGACCAGCCCGATACACAAACGGCGTCACCGTTTTCCAGCATAGAGGTCGGAATACAGAGACGGTTGAGGAATCGGATCGATGCGGAAAGCGTGCTGTCGCCGATGAAGCCGGCTGAGGGTGCGGGTGTCGGCAAGGTGCAGTCCAGCAGCTTGTGTTCCGCTTCCCAGACATAAACCCCGCGCGTCATGCCGCCGTCAAACGCCGCATGAATGTCCTCATACAGCGGGAGGTTGTGTTCATGGCGTTCAATATAGCCCGTTTCATACAGCGGAGTCTGTACGTAGTCAAAGACGTATTTCAGAATCCCGTCCGTCGAGCCGTCGGCACGGAGTGCGGTATCGAAGGTTTCCAGATA
>SVRM01000126.1 GCA_015064785.1 Oscillospiraceae bacterium | reverse complement strand
CGCCACAATATCCATCTTCAGTCCAAACCGGACATCACCGCCCGCACGGAACACACCGCATACCAGCATGGTATTGATGGACTGACCCATGATGTAGTATGATGTAATCAGCAGCATGACACTGAGATAGCCGTATACTGTCTCCGTCAGGTTCATCCAGGACAAAAGGAACGGTCGGACAGCAAGCACCACAAGTCCTCCCGCAAGAGCCGTACCGATGGAAAGATGAAATAAACGTTTTGCATACAGCTCCGCTTTTTCAAGCTGATTTTCACCCATTGCCTTGCCAAGAATGATGCCGCCGGACGATGCAACGCCGAAGCAGACAACCGAACCGAGCGAACGCACCACGGTTGTGACGGAATTTGCAGCGACAATATCGGAGGAAATGTGACCCAGAATCACGGAATACATCGAAAACGCAAGACCCCAGACCATGTCATTGCCCATCGCCGGTATCGAATAGCGGATAAAGTCCCGCATCAGAACCTTCCGGCGCGCAAACAGATCTCCGACCTTAAACCGGATCACACGACAGAACACTGCGGCATCGAGAATACAGTACAGCACCTCCAGCAAACGGGTCAGTGAGGTTGCAATGGCAACGCCGGCAATGCCAAGTGCCGGAAACGGCCCCCACCCAAAGATAAAGCAGGCGTTCAGCACAATATTGGCAATGACTGCCGAAGAATGTACCGCCGCCGAAACAACGACACGTTCGACCGACCGCATAACGCACAGATACATCGTCGCAAAGCCTGTCAGAACATATCCGGGCGCGACAGCTCGCAGATACTGGATACCGAGTGCAATGACCGGTTCATCATCGGTAAAGATTTTCATAACCAGACCAGGTGCAAACAATGCCGCCAGTGTGAACAGCATCGAGATGCCGACCGAAATGCGCAGAGAAATACCCATAATCTTTTCGATGGTTCTTCTGTCGCCGCGTCCCCAGTACTGCGCACACAAAACGGCGGTACCGGAGGACAGTCCGTAGAAGATCATGTTCAGCACAAACTGCATCTGTCCGGCAAGTGACGCCGCGGAAATCGCCGCTTCACTGACAAAATTGAGCATCAGCACATCCGCACCGGATACAGCGGTATCCATCAGATTCTGAAGCGCAATCGGCATGGTCAGTGAAGCTGTCATTTTATAAAATTGCCGCTGCTCGTCTGTCATGCGGAATTTTTCTTTGATTGATAGAAAATTCATATGTCTGATCCTATCAAAAAGCACCGGATCGCTCCGATGCTTTTGTTCTTTTCTGGTGATTACTTGGTTTCGTTTTCAAATGCGGTGATGGCAGCGGCGCGGGCATCATCGTCGAGAATGACATACATGACAAAGTTGCCGGAGGTGACGCGCTCTGCATTTTCCAGCTTCGGCTTCTCCTCTGCAAGATAGTCATCATTCCACAGGCTCATATAGAATTCAAAGAATTCGTCGACCATAGATTCGATCTTTTTTACATCCTCCGGTGTCTTTGCCTCAAAGATACCGATTTCATCGATAGAGGTGGACATGGACTGGATTACGATCTTGTAGGATGCAAAATCCTCGGGCACTGCACCGTTGAAGAATCCGCCAAGGCGGCTTGCCTGTGCATCAACCAGCTTATCCGCATTCGGAACAGATGCGGAAACTGCCGCATAAATGCTTTCCAGTGTTGCGGGAGCCTTGTTCGGATCGCGGGTTTCCTCACTCTGTCCGTCATCGCCGCCGCAGGAAATCATAGCGACGGTCGAAAAGAGAAGTGTCAAGCAAAGGAGAATTGCGCTGAAAATTCTGACATTGTGTTTCATTTTGTGGTTCCTTTCATTTCTAAATAGTGTTTTTAATACCCTTTCAGGTAAGCGGATGCGTTTTGACATACTCAATGATCTTGGCAAACCCGACCTCATTGAAATGCATACCGTCGCCGTTCTGGCAGGACTCCGGCAGATAGCCATCGTCGCCGACCAGCGCCGAATAGGTATTCAGATACGGCAGGCCGTTTGCCTTTGCAATCTGCACAATCCATTGATTGGCTGTCTGGATTTTTGTATTGTTGATGGATTCCTGTTTCGCATAGGAGCGGGCAACCGGATAAATGGACTGCAAAATCAGCTTGGTATCGGGAGAATTCGTCTGGATGATATCAATCAGCCCCTGGTAGTCAGCTTTGAACCAGGATTCGTTCATCTGAGAAACGCCGTTGACACCAATGGTCATAATCAGATACTCCGGCTGAACCGATTTGCACAGATCAGCCAGCGTCATTTCTGTTTTGGTGTTTGGATTGTATACAAGGTCGGTTGCCGCACGGAACAGTGCAAGCGTACCGCTGGTCGGTGTCCAGACCTGTGTGGTATCGCGCGAACCGAAGACCTTGTACGCCTTCATACCGTGCGTGGTGGAGTCTCCGTAAAACACGAGCTTGTCGATATAACCGTCCGGCGCAATTCCCTCGGGCAGGGCTACCTCAGCCAACAGCGTTTCATCGTAAAAGGTCGGAATGGATTCGGGTGTCACCGGCGTTTTCGGCGGATCTGATTTTTCTGTCTGCGCTTCCGTTGTCACCGGTGCCGGCGGTGCGGCGGTTACCGCTTCTGTCTGTGCAGGCGCATCGGTTCCGGCATCTGTCTGTCCGTCCGGTGCCGGTGTCGTTCCGGCGGGCGGTTCTGTCGGATTGTCAGCAATGCCATCCGCAATATCGGAAACAATGCCGGTCTGTTCCGGATGTTCAGGCGGATTCTGCTCCTGCTTCAACGCCAGGGTGAAAAACAACACCATCAGCGCGGTCATGCACAGTGCTGAGATGACAACGATCATCATTGCCGCCCGGTTCTGGTTTCTTCTTCGGCTGCTGCCGTATCTGCTCATTGTGATCAAACTGTCCTTTCAAAAACATGATATATATCAGTATAACACATTTCGCCCAAAAATACAAGAAGCTGTCGGATTTTCGGTTGATTTTATTGTAAATATTTTGTAAAGGCAGTACGGGCTGTTACACTTATGTGCCCCAGCCCCGGAACTCATGAATTTCGAAACAAAATTCCAAAAAGGGAATCTTTTGCAAACGAAAACCATGGTAATTGTTATGAACCGCAGCGTTTGCAGGCTCTGCTTTTGCCGGCAGCCGCAGCCTGTGCTTCGGTACCGGAATTTACGGATTTGGATTTTGCAAGTGCTGAGCAGTCCGCCGTCACGTGCCAGACAGAACCGCCGGACGTCCAATACACCGTCCCTTCCGCATCATCCGTCGGCGGCACCGGGATCCCGGCATCCGCCGTGTGTAAATTCTGATATGCAAGCATTGCCGCAACCGCACCGACCAGGGCTGACGATTCCGTATCGGCACCGTACTGCGCAAGCAGTGTACGGAATTCCGCATCGCCGATCAAGGCCTCCGCCTGCGCCAGCATTCCATCGGGATCGGCAGAAGGCTCGGAGAAGGTTGTTTCTTCTGCGGGTTCATCCGGTTCGGGCTGTGCTGTTTCCACTGTGACCGGTTCGGTCTGCGGCGTGATAATTTGTTCTGTGACAGCCGCCGCAGTCACAGAGACAGCCGTCGCGGTTCCATCATCTCCGCGGGATGAGGGGATAATCAGAACACCGTCTTCCCTTCCCTGTCCGCAGGAACACAGCCGGAGCGCACAGAGTACCGTCACACAGAACACAATGATGCGCCGTCTCATGTCAGATCACAGTCCGCGATTTTCTTGTCTTTGTAATAATACTCCATATCACGTTCGCCGATCGTTCGCAGTATGCGGCACGGATTGCCTGCGGCAACTACATTGGCGGGCAGATCCTTTGTAACCACACTTCCGGCACCGACAACGGTATTGTCGCCGATGGTAACACCCGGCAGAACGATAACACCGGCACCGAGCCAGCAGTTTTTGCCAATGTGAACGGGAATGTTGAACTGACCGCCCTTTTGACGGATATCCGGACATACCGGGTGGCCTGCGGTTGCAATAACGGTATTCGGACCGATCATCGTGTTGTCTGCAATATAGATGTCGTTGTCGTCAACCAGCGTTACATTGAAGTTGAAGTAGACATCCTTACCCAGGTGAACATGTCTGCCGGCCCAGTTTGCGTGCAGCGGCGGTTCAATGTACGTTCCCTCACCGACCTCGGCAAACATACGCTCCATCAGCTCCCGGCGGCGCTGTCCCTCCGTGGGTCGCGTCAGGTTGTACTCATATTGCAGCTCCAGACACTGTGCCTGTACGGAAAGCAAACTTTCGTCGGTCGCATAATACAGCTGTCCGGATTTCATTTTCTCATAAACGGTCATATCGGTTCTCCTTTTTGGGATTTCATTCTTCATTATTATATCATGAAAAACCGCATATGTAAAGAGTATTTGCCGTTTTTTGACGGATGCGTAATTTTTTTCAAAACCACTTGATTTTTTCGGTCAGATATGGTATAATATAAAACGTGCAGTAAGCCGGTGTGTTGGAATTGGTAGACGAGGAGGACTCAAAATCCTCAGCCAGCAATGGTGTGCGGGTTCGAGCCCCGCCACCGGCACCACGAAAAAACCTTTTGTCTGCCGGACAAAAGGTTTTTTTATATTATTGGAGGCAGCTATGAAAAAGCATCTTTCTTTTCTGACAATCCTGCTCTGTTTTGTGTTCCTTTTTCTTCCCTCCTGCTCCGACAGCCAAAGCATTGTCGGTACATGGAAAATCACCGAATGTGTCGTAAACGGTGAACCGCTGGTCGACATGAACGACTGTTATTTTTATTTTTATGAGGACAATACCGGGAAAAAAGTAATTCTTGACGAATTGCAGTTTACCTATGAATATTCCTACGACGGTGTTACGTGTGTTCTATATAATATCACCTACGATGACGGTACCGTTGAGGCGGGGGTCTATTCCGAAATGCAGGTCAAGGGCAATACCATGACCGTACAGGCGACAGAAAACGGCATCACCGAAACCGTGACACTGAAACGCCAGAAGGATTCGTAAAGCCAGGACATTCATAAACAGGGTTTATAATTATCTGAGAGGAGATCATCATGAAGCTTGATTTTTCACGCGGTGCATGGAATACCGACGATATCACCTACGCCTACTCCTATCGTTTCCCCGGAACACCGCAGTTTCTCCAGTGCGAAGACTGTGTGGAAAACCGTCCCGATCACAGCAATGCATTCGGCTGTGACTGGGAAAACATATCCATTCTGTCGCGCAAAGCCTACACTGCCGGAACCCGGATTGAAACACGCTGTGCCTTTCGCGATTTCGGCGCCCCGCTGATCACCATTGCAGACCGTATGTATGACGAAAACGGAACATCCAAATACGGCGATTATCTCGAAATCGTTCTGTACAAAAACGGCGTCAATATCTGGCGCATGTGGATGGATGAGAACAAAATCGTCACATGGAAGAAAATGCTCGGTGTCGAATTTCCCGTTTCCGAGGACGTAATCCATACCCTTGCCGTGGAGATCACCGCCGACGGGCTGAGGGTTGAGGCTGACGACCACCGCTTGTTCTGGCGCTGCACCGATCTTTATGAAACCTTCCACCTCGGCATTGATGCCTGCGAAGGACTGAATCGCTTCTATTCGCTGGAAATCACAGGTAAACAGTAAGCGCCCATTATTAAACACTATATAAAATTCAACAGGCTGTTGCACTTACGTGCCTCAGCCCAAGGGACTGCATGTTTGCAGTCCGGAAGTTCTCCCTTGCCCCTCATCTGAGGGGCATTTTCATATGCGAAGACCCGCAGTCTGACTGCGGGTCGGCATGAAAACCGGGAAATTCGGGTCATTTCGTGACCCCGTGGTTGTCGCAGGTTGAATACCTGCCGCAAGTTTTCAACTTGCAGCACCCCCTTTTTCATTCACTTCAGATACGACGCAAGTATCACGCCGGGATCGGTTTCCAGCCTGTCCCCGGTATCATGAAAGCCCGCCGCTTCATAGCATCTTCGGTTGCGTTCCAGATCCTCAGGAAAATCAACCGAAAACAGTTCCGCCTCGGGAAACTCCCCCTCACACAGAAGGATGGCACGTCGCGCAATGCCTCTCCCCTGCAGTCCGGGTTTTACATAGATGCGCGACAGGTAAACCATACCCCTGGGCATCGGATCATAAAACGGTGTTCTCCCGCTGATCTTGTACATGACACCGCCCACAATTTCCCCGTCCGAGAGAATCGTGAAATACCGGAATCCCGGATGTGCAAGCCGCATGGAAATGTCCTCGATTCCGCGCAGATACGGATTGCCGGCGTCATGATATCGCTCATATAACGGAAAAAATGCTTCTTTTTGTATGGAATGCAATAATTCTGCATCCTGGAGTATGGTTTGTCTGATTTGAATCATGCGGCAATCACCTCACAGCCAGTTGTTTTCCGCCCGCATAATGACGGAACGGTTATGAAGTATTATAGCAAACACCCGTGCGGTTGTCAAGCAGCAAGAAAAATTTTCCGCGAATTTCACCAAACATCTTGCAAACACCGTCATTTTATGGTAAGATGGTATTGTTAAATCCCTATTCTGGAAAGGAACCATTTATTATGAGAGGTCACGACTATATCAAAACTGTCACCGATACCATCACCCGTGCATGGGAAACCCAGCAGGAACAGATGACCGCTGCCAAGACACTGATTGCAGAAGCAATCGAGGCAAAGAAAAACGTCTTCGTCTTCGGCTGCTCCCACGCCGGCATTTTAGCGGAGGAAGTCTTCTACCGCACAGGCGGACTTGCCGTTGTCAACCCGATTTTCTTCCCCGGCTTTATGCTCAACACCCGTCCGATCACCATGACAAGCGCGCTGGAACGCACTGAGGGGCTCGGCAAGATCATCCTCAAGCAGAACCACGTCAGCGAAGGCGATGTCCTGCTGCTGCACTCTGTTTCCGGCAGAAATACCGTTCCGGTCGAAATGGCAATCGAAGCACATGCCATGGGTGTTCACACCATCTGCATCACCAACCTCGAATATTCCAACGCGGTGACCTCCCGTCATCCGTCCGGCAAGCGTCTCTTTGAGGTCTGCGATATCGTCATCGACAACTGCGGCGTCACAGGCGACGCGGCAGTCATGCTCGACGGTCTGCCGGAAAAGATCGGTCCGACCTCCACGACTGTCGGTGCAGCGATTCTCAATGCGATTGTCATTGAAGCAGTCGAGCAGATGATTGCCGACGGTATCGTCCCGCCTGTTTTCATGAGCGCGAACATCGACGGCGGCGACGCGCACAATGCCCGTATCTTTGAAGAATACAAGGACAACATTTTCTATATGTAATGCGGGAGGATATCCCATGACCCAGAAATCCAAACTGAACATTGCACTGGATTCCGGCGGCACCAAGGTCATTGCCCTTTTGTATGATGAGAATTTCCGCATGATCTCCTCGCACAGAACCGGAAGTCTGCGTTCCAACACCACCGCCCCGGAGCTGGTGCAGCGCAACATTGACGATCTGATCCGCGAAATGAACATCACAGGACATCCGATCGGTGCCATTACCGGTATTCCCGACGGCGGTCTTGTCGCACGCATCAAGGAGCTGTGCCATGTAGAGACTGTCGCGACCTGCGGCGAATTTGAACTCGGCATGAACGCCGCAGAGCTGTTCGGCGACGGAATCCTGTCCCTCTCCGGTACCGGCGCAACCATGTTTGCCCGCTGCAATGGCAAGTATTACGGTACCGGTGGTTACGGCGCCGCTGTTTCCGACGCGGGCTCCGGCTACTGGATCGGACGTGCCGCTTTCAACGCCGCCATAGAGGACGACGAGGGACGCGGTATGCACACAATTCTCACCGATCTGCTCGCTGAAAAGCTCGGCGGTACCAGAAACAGTTTCGGACGCGCCATCTTTTCTATTTACAGCAAAACCGACATCTCCCCAACAGCCTATGTTGCTTCCTGCACACCGCTTGTCTCACAGGCGGCAATGGAAGGTGATGCCGCGGCAATGAAAATTCTGGAACGTGCGGGTTATCTGATCGGCGCCCAGACCGTATCACTGTTCCGCAAGCACAACCTGCCGACCACACTGCCAATTACCATTTCCGGCAGTGTCTGGCGTTCACATCCACTGCTGTTTGATACCTTCCGCGATACCCTGTCCAA
>SVRM01000125.1 GCA_015064785.1 Oscillospiraceae bacterium | reverse complement strand
CGGTTCCCTGCTGCTGGAAATCGGTGCGGCGGGAAACAGCGTCATCGAAGCACGTTCCGCCGCATACCATCTCGGTGTGATTCTGGCAGAACTGATTCTGAATCCGTGATTACCGTTCCGCCTCCGGTAAATCATCCGCGGCGGCATCTGATTCCGGCAAGGTAAAGTCCTCGGGCAGACGGTCTGCCGGCCGTTCCATCGACTGCGGCGGCATATCGGACGCTGTCGGCATCCCGGTCATCCCTGTGCCGTCATCGGGGAGCGCATCAGATTCTTCTTCCGGCGGGTAACAGGTCAGAGCGGCAGTGCTTTCCGGCGTCGGGAAAATCGATGTACCGGACAGCATACCATCAAAACAGCAGTCCCACACCGGTACCACAATGCGGACACCGCTGATGTGAATGCACCTTGCCCGGTCATATACGTAGGAGTTCAGCGGTCGGTCCAGCGCATCATTGTCATGCGCACAGATCAGCGGAACACCATCACGCATCCCCGTCACAATCAGCGTATGATAAAAGGTTCCGTCGCGCCGCCCAAGCTGGATGATGTCACCCATCTCGGCGCTTTCGATCGGAATTTCCACGCCAAACGGTCCCTCCTCCATATTGGATGTCAGAAAATTGTAAAAGAACGGCACACCGGTCCATGCCGGTGCATAATCGCCCGGTGCGCGGTAATACCACCCGAACGTCGGCGTTTCGTTCATCACACAGCTGGCGGCAAACACACATTGCGAAATAAAATTTGTGCAGTCTCCTCCAAAGGAATCAAAGCTTGAAAACAGCGGATTTCGTGACAGCGCCCAGGTTTTTGCATATTCCACCGCATGGGCGCGGCGATAAGGCTTAATGGCAGTCATGTATTTCTGCTCCTTTTTCTGTATTCGGTTTCAGTATATGCACCGATCAGCGACTATGACACCGCATCGCCGGTGCGCCATATACCGTATAAGCCGTCCACGCTGTTCTCACAGAAAAAGACAGGGCTGCCGCATTTGGATAAACCATTGTCCAATGCAGCAGCCCCTGTTATTATTATGTTGCGATTGCAATCAGGTCCACGTATTCAGAAGATCGGCGCAGTCGATATATTCATGATGTACCTTTTCCACACCGTTTTCCGTTACGGTCAGCACCGTTCCGCCGTTGAGGAACGGTCGCCAATATGCCGACGGTCCCGCTTTCAGGGAAAAGCACAGCGTCACCCCGCGATACGGAATCATCCAGTTGTTGATGTGATCGTGTCCGACCAGAACATGCTTTGTCGTGCCGCCGGAAACCAATGCATCCAGGACACCATCCTCAACACAGCACGCACCGATGCCCTCATACTGTACACCACACGCCGTCACGCCGTCACGCCATGCAGCAGGATAATCCGTGCGGCATTCGTATTGCAGATTTGCCCAGTCGATACCGGAACGGTATGCTGCGGCAGAAGCCTCAAAATACCCGTACATCGGCATATGCATAATCAGCGTGGTATCGCCGCAGCCGCGTGCTTTCAAGGCATCGTTCTGTGCCTGATACCATGTCAGCTGTTCCTCGCTCAGTCGTCCCCAGGTATTCCGTTCGCAGCCGTCTGCATCGGTGTAGGTATACCGATTGTGCGAGTCCATCATGAACAGTCCCTCGACCGGTTTTCCGTTTTCCTCAATGACAATGACATAGTTGCCGCAGCCGAGCGCAGGATCGCCTTTTTCAAACAGACAGTTCCTGCTTGCCAGAAAAATCTGCGCAATGCTGTCGGTAAATGCATCACCGCACTGATTGTCATGGTTGCCCATCACCGGCGCCCACGGAATGCCGAAGCTGTCAAAATATGCGGCAAGCCATGCATGTGCCGCATCGTCACCGGACCAGGAAATGTCACCGGAAACGGTGATCAGATCCGGCTGTACACGGGCAATCGCCTCCGTGACCGTCCTCTCAAAGATCGCACGGAAAAGATGCCCCTCTGCAAGCTCACTCTTTTTCATATGGGTGTCGGAAAAGTTCAGAATGCGGAACGCACGTCCCGGTTGTTTTTGCAATGTAAACACGGCTGATCTCCTTTATCCCTCGGCAAGAATGTCGCTGACATCCACAAATTCGTGATACACACACTCCGCGCCGTCAGAACCGATTTGCAGTACCGTACCGCCGTTGAGGACAGGTGTCCAATAACAGCCGGCACCGGCTTTCAGGCTGAACACGAGCTTGACGCCCTGATAGTTGATCATCCAGTTATTGATGTGGTCATGACCAACGATGACATGTCGGGTCGAGCCGGTATCGCGGATGATTTCAAACACACCGTCATCCGTCACATACGAACCGATGCCCTCATACTGCACACCGAGCGAATCCTCGTAGCCGGGATTCCAGCAGTCCGCACCGGGAACTGCGGTTTCCGGGGTCAGCTGCTTGCGAGATTCCTCATCGGACTTCGCATATGCCGCGCGGTAAGCGTTGTTGTACGCATAGAACGGGATGTGCATAATGATCGAGGTATCGCCGCAGCCCATCGCACGCAGCGCGGCAATCTGCTCCTTGTACCATGTCATCTGCGGCTCGGTCAGACGTGCCCATGCAAGCTGTTCGTTTCCGTCGGCATCCGTATACGGGTCGCGGTCGTGCGAGTCGATCATCAGAATACCGGAGACAACGCATCCGTTTTCTTCCACGGCAATGACATAGTTGCCGTTTCCGATGGTAGGATCGCCTTTTTCATAGACGCAGTATTTGTGCGTCAGATAACGGTCGGCAACGCTGTCGATGTATTCCGGACCGCCCTGGTTGTCGTGATTGCCCCAGACCGGCGCCCACGGAATGGCGAAGGTATCGAGAAAATCGGCGAGCATATCATATGCATAATCATTGCCCGCCCATGACAGGTCACCGGAAACCGTGATCAAATCGGGCTTGACGCGTTCAATGAGCGTTTTTACCGTTGTTTCCAGAATACGGCGGTTGCGGTGTCCCTCGGTCCATTCACCGTCGCCCAGCTGCGGGTCCGACAGATTCAGCACCAGAAACGGTTTTCCGGGTGTTTTTTTCAGCGTAATCATAACATTTCCTCCATCATGCGCAGGACAAAATCGGTTATCATCCCGTTCTCCTGCCGCGTTTTATTTGAATAACTTGAACGGTTCGAGAACGGTCAGCTCTCTTGCCTTACCCTTTGCCGCCGAAACAATGCCGAAGATGCTGACACCCCAGAGTGCCGCATTCAGCAAACCGAAGATCACACCGACAATCGCACCGATCACAGGAATCCAGCCGATCAGCGAATGCAGCATGGATCCTGCGATTTCAGCGGCAAGATGCAGCACCAGAAGATTCAGTCCGACCCTGGCATGATACTGTGTAAACGGCGATTCCTTCATGGCAAACAAGGGAACCACAACCAGAACATGCAGATAAGCAAGAATGGAGACATAGCGGTTCGCATCAATATCCTCCGCTTTGTATTTCGCGGTTGTGTCCGAATAGGTAATCAGCCGCTCCACATGGCGGTTGGTACTGCTTTGCCGCTGACCTTGTGCGGTGGCCGCGGCACGAACGGCGTCACGGTCAATGGGCGCCCCGCACGATGTGCAGAAACGGGAACCGTCCTCTACCTTATTGCCGCATTGATTGCAAAATGCCATACTGATCGCTCCTCTCCTCCCGTTTTCCGGGATATGACAATGCATTTCTGCCATTATTATACTAAAGATACGAATTTTTGTCAACGGATTTCCCAAAATCGCCGTTTTTTTCGGATCGATACAAAACATCGACTGCGATTCCGCTGCTTTTTATGTTTTTTTCTGTTTTCCTATGAGAAATTCGCCGGGACAGGTTGATTTTTTCCGCAGAACTTGATATAATAAAGATACATACGATTCGTTTTTCATGAAAAGGAGAAAACACTTATGAAAATGACACTCAGATGGTTCGGTGAAGGCTATGACTCTGTCAAGCTGCGCGAGATCCGCCAGATCCCCGGTGTTGTCGGCGTCATCACCACGCTTTACAACCGCCAGGCAGGCGAGCTGTGGCCGCGTGAAGAAATCGCCGCGCTGAAGGCCAAGGTCGAAGCGGAAAATCTGGAAATCTCCGGTATTGAGTCGGTCAACATCCATGACGATATCAAGATCGGTCTTCCCTCCCGTGACCAGTACATCGAAAATTATATCAAGTCACTGGAAAACCTCGGGGAAGAAGGCATCAAGATGGTCTGCTACAACTTCATGCCGGTCTTTGACTGGACGCGTACCAACCTTGCAAAGCCGCGTCACGACGGTTCTACCGTTCTTGCATACGACCAGTCCGTCGTCGATTCCATTGACCCGCAGGTCTTCTTTGACCAGACTGATGCCAATTCCAACGGTTTCGTCATGCCCGGCTGGGAACCCGAACGCCTCTCCCGTGTCAAGGAGCTGTTTGAAGCATACAAGGATGTCACCGCTGACAAGCTGTTTGATAACCTCGTGTATTTCCTGAAGGCCATCATGCCGACCTGCGACAAGTACGGCATCAACATGGCCATCCATCCCGACGATCCCGCATGGCCGGTCTTTGATCTGCCGCGTATCATCACCAATAAGGAAAACATCCTCAAGATGTTCGCCGCGGTTGACAATCCCCACAACGGTCTGACCTTCTGCACCGGCTCTCTCGGTACGGACCTCTCCAATGACCTGCCCGACATCATCCGTGCCTGCAAGGGACGCATCCACTTCGCACACGTCCGCAACCTGCAGCACTTCGCACCCGGTCTGTTTGAAGAAGCGGCACACCTCTCTGCCGACGGTACGTTTGATATGTATGAAATCGTCAAGGCACTGTACGACATTGGATTTGACGGTCCCATCCGTCCCGACCACGGCAGAACCCTGTGGGGTGAGGTCTGTATGCCCGGCTACGGTCTGTATGACCGCGCCATGGGTGCCTGCTACATCAACGGTCTGTGGGAAGCCATCGACAAGGCAACCAAGAGAAAAGACCAGCTTCTTTGAGAGAGGAGATATTCCATGTTATACTTAAACGAAACCGCGCTTGCCGACCGTGCCGCATTTGCTGCTGCCGGCATCACGCTCCCCGCATATGACCGCGCTGCCATGATCGCAAAGACCGTCGCCGAACCGACCTGGCTGCACTTCGGTGCCGGCAACCTGTTCCGTGCGTTCCCGGCAAAGGTCTGCGACCACCTGTTGTCCGAGGGCAAGCTCGACCGCGGTGTCATCGCAGCAGAAGGCTTTGACTACGAAATTATCGATAAAATCTATGCACCGCATGACAATCTGTCCCTCTCCGTAACACTCCTTGCCGACGGCAATGTTGAAAAGGAAGTGATCGGCTCTGTTGCGGAAGCCGTCAAGGCAGATGACGCAGGTCTTGCGCGCCTTTCTGAAATCTTCTGCGCACCTTCTTTGCAGATGGTTTCCTTCACCATCACCGAAAAAGGTTATGCCATCCGCCGCCCCGACGGTACAATTGCACCCGCTGTTGAAGAAGACATGAAGGGCTGTCCCGGCTGTGCAAAGACGTTCTTAGCCCGCCTGACCGCTCTGCTCTACAAGCGCTTCACCGCAGGCGCATACCCGCTGGCGCTCGTCTCCATGGACAACTGCTCGCACAACGGCGACAAGCTGAAGGCGGCGGTCCTCGCCATCGCCGAAGGCTGGGCATCAAACGAAAAGGTCGGCGCGGACTTCATTGCTTATCTGAACGATGAGAGCAAGATCGCATTCCCGATCTCGATGATCGACAAGATCACGCCCAGACCTGACGCCAATGTTGCAAAGATGCTGTCCGACGCAGACTTTGGTGACACCGAAACCATCGTCACCGATAAAAACACCTACATCGCTCCGTTTGTCAACGCAGAAAAGCCGCAGTACCTCGTCATCGAGGACAAGTTCCCGGCAGGTCATCCGGCACTTGAGCACGGCGGCGTCATCTTCACCGAACGTGAAACCGTCGACAAGACTGAGAAGATGAAGGTCTGCACCTGCTTAAATCCCCTCCATACCGCATTGGCAGTCTACGGCTGTCTGCTCGGCTACACGCTGATCTCCGCGGAAATGAAGGACCCCGAGCTTGCGGCAATGGTCGATGTCATCGGCTACAAGGAAGGACTTCCCGTCGTTGTCAACCCCGGTATTCTCGACCCGCAGGCGTTCATTGACGAAGTCGTCGGTGTTCGTCTTCCCAATCCCTTCATGCCCGACGCACCGCAGAGAATCGCAACCGATACCTCCCAGAAGATGTCCGTCCGTTTTGGCGAAACGATCAAAGCATATCTGGCAGCCGGTATGGATGTCACCGCACTCAAGGCCATTCCGCTCGTCATCGCAGGCTGGTGCCGCTATCTGATGGGTCTGGACGACAACGGCGAGGCATTCACGATCTCCTCCGATCCGCTGCTGTCCGAGCTGCAGCCGTACCTTGCAAATCTGGAAATGGGCAAGGCCTGCCCCGTCTGTGTACACAAGGCACTGCAGCCGATTCTCTCCAATGCAAACATCTTCGCCGTTGACCTCTATGAAGCCGGTCTTGGCGAAACCGTGGAAGCGCTGTTCTTAAAGCTCATCGCAGGTCCGGGTGCCATCCGTGCCGTACTGAAAGAAACATTTACAGCATAATTTTGATATTATACAGAAAGGATCCGATATTATGTTAAAAGGAATCCCGAAGATCATTTCCCCGGAGCTTCTGAAAATTATGGCAGAAATGGGACACGGTGACGAAATCGTCATCGGCGACGGCAACTTCCCCGGTGCCTCCATGGGACAGAGACTGGTCCGCTGTGACGGTCACGATGCACCCGCACTGCTGGAAGCGATGCTCAAGCTGTTCCCACTCGATACCTATGCAAAGCCTGTTTACCTGATGGCAAAGGTTCCCGGTGATACCGTGGAAACTCCCATCTGGGACACCTATGCAGATCTCATCAAGCCCTATACCGACGAAGAACCCGAAATGATTGAGCGTTTTGCATTCTATGAACGTGCAAAGAAGGCATACTGCGTCATTCAGACCGGCGAGTCCGCGCTGTATGCAAACGTCATTCTCAAGAAAGGTGTCGTTGTTGACTGAAAGTCATGACCGACTGATCCTGTCACAAACCGGAGACGGAATTGCGTATCCGGTAAAACATAGAAAATTTTATTTACATGGAGGAAACACTCATGGAAAAAGTAAAGGCTGCTCTTATTGGCTGCGGCGGCAGAAACGGCGTTCATTATCAGAAGCTCTCCGTTATGGAAGACGTTGATCTGATCGGCTTCTGCGACACCGATGTATCCCGTGCTCAGGCAATGGCCGACAAGTACGGCTCCGGCAAGGTTTACGACAACTACAAGTCGATGCTCGACGACATCAAGCCCGATGTCATCTTCATCGCAGTTCCCCCGCACCAGCACGGCGAAATCGAAAACGCAATCATCGATCTCGGCATCCCGTTCCAGGTGGAAAAGCCGATGGCACTCGACCTCAAGGTCGCTGAACAGATTCTCGCGCGCGTTGAGGAAAAGGGTCTGCTCACCAACGTCGGTTTCCAGGACAGATGGCAGAACCTGACCGAAACGATGAAGTCCTTCTGCGAAGAACATACCCCCGTCGTCGTCCGCGGCTCCTGGCTCGGCGGTATTCCCGGCGTATGGTGGTGGAGACAGCAGGAAACCTGCGGCGGTCAGATCATTGAGCAGAACATCCACCTGTTCGACCAGCTGCGCTTTTTGTTCGGCGAACCCGAATCCGTCTACTGCGCAGGCGCAAACGGTATTGTCGATGACGAATACGGTATGCCCGGCTACAACCTTGACCTCGACTACTCCTCTGCTGTTATGAAGTTCAAGAACGGCGTTGTTGCGACCCTGTTCACCGGCTGCTACAACAGACCGGGTGCCAAGGTCACCAACGGTATGACCGTTTACTGCAAGGACGGTACACTCGAATATGCACTCCGCTCCACGCTCGACATCTACACCGCAGAAGGTCAGACACATATGGATCGCGGCGAAGAACAGACCGGTATCATGGACCGTGTCTTCATCGACGCCATCAAGTCGGGTGACGGCTCCAAGATCCGTTCCCCGTATTCCGATGCAATCAAGTCCCTCAAGCTCACCATGGCTTGCGAAGAATCCGCAAAGACCGGCGAGGTCGTCAAGCTCTGATTCG
>SVRM01000008.1 GCA_015064785.1 Oscillospiraceae bacterium | reverse complement strand
GGTGGATCAGCCGGATACAGGCAAGCAGACGGCAGGTCATCACAACCGAGCCCGCGCCGAAGTCCGCAAAATCGGTATCCTTATGCGGAATGAACGGACCGATGCCGCACATATCGGGCAAAAACCGCTCGATGAAGCAAAGCTCCTCTGCCAGCATTTCCTCCGTTTGGAACGGCGAGCCGACCATGAAGCCCGCGCCGACCTGATAACCGAGGGAGCGCAGGTTTTCAAGACACACCATGCGATTCTCCCACGACAGATTTGCGGGATGCAGGAGACGGTAGTGCTCCGGCGTCGCCGTTTCGTGCCGCAGAAGATAGCGGTCAGCGCCGGCTTTTCGCAGTGCGGCGTAACTTTCCAAAGAGCGCTCGCCGAGCGACAGCGTCACGGCACAGTCGGGATATCTTGCCTTGATTTCCGCAATCAGCGGCACCAGACGGTCATCGGTAAAGTATCCGTCCTCGCCGCCCTGCATGACAAAGGTGCGGAAGCCGAGCCGATAACCCTCGTCACAGCACGTAAGAATGTCGTCAGGTGTCAGCCGGTAGCGGTCACAGTTTTTGTTCGATGCGCGGATGCCGCAGTAATAGCAGTCGTTTTTGCAGATATTGGAGATCTCAATCAGTCCGCGGATGAAAATTCTCTTGCCGTATACCGATTCCTTTACCGCAAGTGCACGGGATGCAAGATATGCATCCTCCTCGTCGGTCATCGCTTGTATCAGCGCAAGATAGTCAGCGTGTGTCAGATGGCGGTCTTTTTCCAGCGCGTCAATGCGCCGGATATTGTCAGTTTTGATCATCGACACCTCCGATCACCGCGGAATATGCGGTTTTGACCGAGACACCGCCGAGCTTGCCGATTCTGCCGGACAGCGCGGCAATCGTATTCTGCGGCGCGTCGATGGCGACGGAGATGATACTGATCTTCCGCTGTCGGTACGGTATGCCCATGCGGCCGATGATATATTCGCCGAATTCGTGCAGCAGACTGTTCAGCGGCTCCACGGAATCGGGGTTTTCCACGATGATGCTCATCACGGCTACGCGAGTTTCCATAAGGGGTTCCTTTCTGAAATAATAGTGTTTGGGAGGGTTCACGCTTTAAGAAAGCGAGCAAACCAATGTTATCTCCCGCACTGCTTTGTTCATTTCTCTCCCGTGCGAGAGAAACGAACCAAAGAGCGCACTTTCGTTCGCATTGAGTTGCCGCGCAGATGCGACATCAAAAGATGAGGTTTGGAAGCGGCAACAGATGCTCACTCCTCTGGCGGAATTGTTGCGCTATCCGCGAAAATGTCGCCGCGGGAATATCGTTTTGCGGCTCTGTGCATCTTTGCACATGACATAGTGCGTAAGGGAGGTTAGCGCTCCGATAAAAATTGTAAAGTTGTGATTCTTCGTGGAATTCCGACGAGAAACCTCGCCCGCAGGGCTGGTTCCCGTCAAAATTCCTACTGCGAAGCAGTTCCGCAAAATATAAATTCAAACAACGAATATCAATCGGATTCACATCCACGGCTCTGCCGTAGGATGTAGAATCCATGAAGAAAACGGACATGACAATCCATTTCGGAGTGCTAACCACATCTGCGCACTTTGCCATGTGCAAAGATGCACAAAGCCGCAAAACGAGATTCGTACCACCACATCTGCGCGGATAGCATCATAATTCCGCCAGAGGAGTGAGTGCCTATTACCGCCTTGCTGACTGTATCCTTTGATCATGTTCAAGGGCGGTAATTCAGCACGAACGAAAGCGCGCTTCTTTGGCTACTTTCTTTCGCGCAGGAAAGAAAGTAGCATCCCCTTGGGCGGGGCACACGGTTCGTTTGCTCGCTTTCTCAAAGCGTGGCACCATCCATGCTCCTCAAATAAAAATACCGTTCTCCCGCGCACAGCAGAAAAACGGCATACAGAACAGCGCATCGCAAAACACGCGGTTTTGGATACGGTACGGAACACATACGCCTTTCACGCAGAAACATCTTTATGTCAGGGGAGTGATACTATTCTTATGGACGAGGATATTATACTACACTTTGATCGATTTGTCAATAGGATTGTGATAAATTTTTAACAGTCTTTTGCAGTAGTTGACAACGGTTGTGCATTGTGCTATAATGAAGCAAAAGAAACAGTACGTATGGGAGGAATCCGCTATGAACCGAACCGTCTATTCTCACGTCGTCGTTTTTGGTATCGACGGCATGGGTAACTTCAACCTTCGGACAGAAACACCGAACATGGACCGCATTTTTGCTGACGGTGCTGTCACCTATCATGCGCTTTCGATGGCGCCGACCATTTCCGCACAAAACTGGTGTGCGATGCTGCTCGGTACCTCACCCGAGATTCACCGCTATACCAACAGCACACTCGGCCGCATCAAGCACAGCAATCCTGCCCTGCCTTCCCTGTTTGCACGTGTCCGCACGGCAATGCCCGATGCAAAGATCATTTCATGCAGCGAATGGGGCGCCATCAACGGTCTCATAAACGAAGAAGACCGCACCGATGCCAACACCGCGCGAGGTAGCGCAGCCCTGATGGACATCATCCTGGAAAAAGTGAAGGAAAAACCGACGCTTCTGTTCATTCAGCTGGAGGACCCCGATTCCGCCGGTCACGGTACCGAATACGGCTCGGAAGAATACCTTGCCGCCATCCGTCTGGACGATGGCTATGTCGGACAGGTATACGATGCATACCGTGCACTCGGCATTCTCGACGATACGCTGTTTCTGGTGATCACCGACCACGGCGGCATCCGCTGCGGTCACGGCGGCTATACCGATGAAGAAAAATACATCACGCTCGCTGCTGCCGGCAAGCACGTCCCGCATGGAGAGATTGGGCCGGCGTATACGCGCGATCTGGCCGCCATTGTCCTTTACGCACTCGGCATTGAGGTTCCGGCATATGATGAAGCAGGGTTCTCCTCCCAGGTCCCCGACGGCATTTTCCCGGAAGTTCACGGACAATACCGTCTGACCGAACCGCGTGTCATCGAATTTGCACCGCGCGAAACGCCTGACATCCGCGCAGAGGACGGACTGTACTGCTATATTGACGAAACCCGTGTTCGACTCGCTCTGTTCTGCGACAATACACTGACCGACGCAACCGGACATTACACCGCACAGCTGCACAACCTGCCGAAATACTATTCTGCCGGTGTCACCGGTGCGCGTGCAGAGCTTGGACGCACCGGCTATGCGACCTTTCCTGATCTGAAGCTCGGGGAGGGCAGCTACTCCGTTGCCGTCTGGATAAAGGTTGACCGCTCGCTTGACGAGGGTGTCGTGATCTGGGCAAACAAAAACTGGTTCTGGCGCAATCGGAAAGAGCTTGGCATGGGACTTTCGTTCCGTGCAAATGATACCGTGTTCTCCATCGGCATCGGCGACGATCAGGAAGAATATATGGCAGCGCTTCCGGCAGACACGGCCGATGACGGTTGGGTACATGTTATCTCCGTTGTCGACAAGGAAGCGATGACCTATCGGCTCTACTACAATTTCCGTCCTGTCATTTCCCTCGATATTCCGGAGGATTACCGCCATGTCGGCGATACCGCAATGCCATTCACGATCGGCAATGATGGCACCGGTACCTTCTCCAACGAACAATACGATCTCATCGTCAACCTTGACGATTTTCTGCTGATTGACGGCGCAATGTCCGATGAAGACGCTGCCCGGCTCGGCAGCTATTACAACATCTGACGGAGGAATCAGCGATGTCCAAAAAACTCATTCTCGGCTCCGGCGGTATTTTCTGGGACAATCCTGCCGACCCGATTCTCGAACACATCTATTCTCTGATCGACGACAAAACCGCACCGCGCCTTGTCTATCTGCCGACCGCAGGCCGCGACAATCCCAACGATGAATCGGAGGTCAACGACTGGGCTGCCCGTCACGGATTTGCCTCGGTCACGCATCTGTATCTTTCCAAGATTCCCTATTCCCATGCATTTCTGGAACGGACCATTCTCGGCGCATCGATGATTTACTGCTGCGGCGGCAATCTGAAGTTCCTTCTGCACCACTGGCGCAGAACCGGCGTGGACAAGCTGCTTCGCCGGGCATATGACAATGGCGTTGTTGTAGGCGGACAAAGCTCAGGGGCTATGTGCTTCTGCGCACACGGCTACGACAACTGCGGTCCGGGCGGCGCTTATATGTTCTTAGATACCCTTGCCTTTGTTCCGTATATCCTCTGCCCGCACTTTGAGGACTGGCCGGAGTTTCTGGAAGATGTAAAGAAGCAGGAATACGATGCCATCGGTCTTGACAACGACATCATTTTTTCCATCGTCGACGGCAAATTCACAATCGTCGACTCCCACCGCAATCCGCGTCATACGGCATACTGGATGCCCGCAGACGAGGTTTTCCGTCCGCACAATCTCTACCGCGAACCGCAGTATCTCGATGCGATGGCGTTTGAGGTTTGAGAGGCGTGGTTCATACCACGCATAAAAAAAGCGAGCAAACTTATGTCAGCTCCCGCACATGGGATGTGCCTTTCTCTCCCGTGCGAGAGAAAGGCACCAAAGAGCGCACTTTCGTTCGCTCTTGATTGATGCCCTTTGGAAAGCAAAGATGGGACAGTGGTCAAGGCATCAATAGGAGCTCACTCCTCTGGCGGAATTGGAATGCTATTCGCGCAGATGTGGTGGTTCCATAATTATTAGTGAGCTGATCTGATCTTTGCCATGGCATAGTGGGCAAGGGAGGTTAGCGCTCCGAAATGGATTGTCATGTCCGTTTTCTTCATGGAACCAGTATCCTACAGCAAAGCTGTGGATACGGTTCCGATTGATGTTCGTTCCCCGAATTTATTTTTGGCTGAACTGCTTCGCAGTAGGAATTCAGACGGGAACCAGCCCTTCGGGCGAGGTTCCTCGTCGGAATTCCACGAAGAATAAATACTTCATACTTCATCTCGGAGTGCTAACCACCTCTGCACTCTTTGCCATGTGCAAAGATGCACAAAGCCGCATATCGTGATTCGCACCACCACATCTGCGCGAATAGCGTCTTAATTCCGCCAGAGGAGTGAGTGCCTATTGGCACCTTGACCACTTTATCTTTTAGCTTTTGTCCGGTGCCAATTCAGCACGAACGAAAGTGCGCCTCTGGAGGATAGGCGCAGCCTATCCTCGGGTTACATTTCTCTCGCACAGGAGATGAAAGACGAAGAAAGGCAACGCCTTTCTTCTGAAGTTACGCTGCGCGTAACTTCGGCATCCACCCCCGGCGGGGCACACGGTTGGTTTCGCGCTTTCTAAAAGCGTGAGTTCTCCTTATTGTACTATAAAAACAGTGCAGCTGCAGGTTCACACCTTATAGCTGCACTCATTTTTATCTGATCTTTACAACGACTTTTCTGTCAACGGATGCGGCAGCGGCCTTCATGACCATGCGCAGTGCCTTAGCAATGCGTCCGTGCTTGCCGATGACCTTTCCCATGTCGTCGGGTGCGACGGTAAGCTCAAGAATCAGCTCGCCGTTCACCTCGGACTCCGAGACGGAAACAGCCGCGGGGTCGTCGACAATGGCTTTCACCATGTCAGACAACACAGTATTCAAGTTGACCATAATGCTC
The DNA here is from genome assembly GCA_015064785.1 of Oscillospiraceae bacterium. Classification (GTDB taxonomy): domain Bacteria; phylum Bacillota; class Clostridia; order Oscillospirales; family CAG-272; genus RGIG3925. The sequence continues at coordinate 50,332 of SVRM01000008.1, read as the reverse complement.
TCTTTCCGAATCCCGATAGGAATTAAAGGATTTCGGTCTTCTTGAGAAGGCTGCGGACAGTTTCAGTGGGCTGTGCGCCGTTTGCAAGCCATGCCTTTGCCTTTTCAGCGTCGATCTTGATATCAGCAGGATTGGTCAGGGGGTTGTAATAGCCGATCTGTTCGATGAAGCGGCCGTCACGGGGGCTTCTGGAATCTGCAACAACAATACGGTAGGTCGGAGCCTTCTTTGCGCCAACTCTCTTGAGTCTCATCTTAACCATGGTTTTGTTCCTCCAAAATTGTATGAATAGTATTTTTGTTTTTATATAGAAATGTGAATGTCATCAGCGGCGGAAGCCGGGCAGACGCTTTTTACCAAAACCGCCGAAGCCCTTTTTACCCATGCCGGAGAATTGCTTCATCATTTTCTGCATTTGTTCAAACTGCTTGAGCAGTCGGTTGACATCTTCGACCTTCATGCCCGAGCCTGCCGCGATGCGCTTTCTGCGCGACGCGTTGATTACCGACGGATTCTGACGCTCACCCGGCGTCATGGAAAGAATGATTGCTTCCATGCGGTCGAGCTGCCGCTCATCAATGTTCGCGTTGGCAAGCTCCGCCTGGTTGATGCCGGGGATCATGCCGAGCAGCTGCTGCATCGAACCCATCTGGCGAATCTGTCTGGACTGTTCTAAAAAGTCCTCCAGATTGAAGGTCTGCTCACGCATCTTGCGTTCCAGCTCCACCGCCTGTTTTTCGTCGTACTGCTGCTCTGCCTTTTCAATCAGAGAGAGGACGTCACCCATACCGAGGATTCTGGATGCCATGCGGTCAGGGTGGAACGGCTCGATCATATCGAGCTTTTCGCCGGTACCGATGAACTTGATCGGCTTTCCGGTGACATGGCGGATAGACAGTGCCGCACCGCCTCTGGTATCGCCGTCCATCTTCGTCATGACGACACCTGTGATGTCGAGCAGATCATTGAACGACTGTGCAACATTTACCGCGTCCTGACCGGTCATCGCATCGACAACCAGCAGAATTTCCGCAGGTTCTGTCAGCTCACGGATTTTGCGCAGTTCTTCCATCAGTTCCTCATCGACGTGCAGTCGGCCTGCTGTATCGAGGAAAACGAGGTCATTGCCGTGCTGCTGTGCATGTGCAACCGCGGTTTTTGCAATCTCGACCGGGGAAACCTTATCGCCCATCGAGAACACGGGGATATTGAGCTGAGCGCCGACAACCTCGAGCTGCTTGATTGCCGCCGGTCTGTAAACGTCACAGGCGACGAGCAGCGGACGCTTGCCCTGCTTTCGGAAGTAAGCTGCCAGCTTGCCGCAGTGCGTCGTTTTACCGGCACCCTGCAGACCGCACATCATAACGACAGTCGGACCCTTTTTGGAAAATTCCAGTCTGGAATTGGTCTCGCCCATCAGACGTGTCAGTTCTTCGTTGACAATCTTGACAACCTGCTGAGACGGGACAAGGCTTTCCAGAACTTCAGAACCGACACAGCGTTCCTGAACGACCCGGACGAAATCCTTGACGACCTTGAAGTTGACGTCTGCTTCCAGCAGCGCCATCTTGATCTCCCGCATACCTTCCTTGACATCGGCTTCCGTCAGCTTGCCTTTGTTTCTGAACTTTTTGAATGCGTTCGACATTTTCTCGGACAAGCCGGAAAACATTGCCATATCGGTATACCTCCCACTCAGATTTCAAGCTGTTCGAGCTTGTTTTTCGCCTCTGCAATGATCTTCTCCGGCGGATGTGCCGTATCTGACAGAATCGCCGCAATCTCTGCACGCTGCATACGCAGGCGTTCAAATCTGGCGATCAGACCGAGCTTGTCTTCCAGAGAATCGAGGGTATCCTCTGCACGGCGGACAGCGTCACGCACGCCCTGCCTTGTGATGCCGATTTCATCGGCAATCTCCGACAGCGAGAAATCCTCATTGTAATACAGATCCATCATCTCACGCTGGTTTCCGGACAGCACCTCTCCGTAAAAGTCGAGGAGCAGACAGTATCTCATGTTTTTTTCCGACATGATGATGTCCTCCGGATCAGCGTTTTCTTTCGTACAGAGTATCTCTGCACCGTAAAGTCTTTTTCTTTACACGACCGATATTATACCATATTCCGCATGGTTTGTCAAGAGTTCTGACAAGTTTTTTTCTTTACAGCAAGCGTTTTCCTTTACAGAACTTTGTACAAGATTGGCGGGGAGATTTTGTGCATGGTGCACAAAGTTGTGGGAGAGGAGGGGGAGCACGCACAGGGACGAGAACATCGGCACGGGGGTGCCGCTGTTCTCTGCATCGCACTCAAATGCCTGTCCACGCGCGGGGGAGATGTTACTTTCTCTCCCGTGCGAGAGAAATGTAACCCGAGGATAGGCTGCGCCTATCCTCCAGAGGCGCACTTTCGTTCGCTCTGAATTGATGCCATGAAGAAGGCAAAAAGGATACAAAAGCAAGGCATCAATAGGAGCTCACTCCTCTGGCGGAATTATTACGCTATTCGCAAAAATGTCGCCGTGGGAATATCGTTTTGCGGCTCTGTGCATCTTTGCACATGGCATAGTGCGCAGAGGTGGTTAGCGCTCCGATGTGAATTATAAAGTTGGTGTTCTTCGTGGAATTCCGACAAGGAACCTCGCCCGCAGGGCTGGTTCCCGTCAAAATTCCAACTGCGAAGCAGTTCTGCAAAAAATAAATTCAACAAACGATATCAATCGGATTCACATCCACGGCTTCGCCGTAGGATGTAGAATCCATGAAGAAAACGGACATGACAATCCATTTCGGAGCGCAAACCTCCCTCACGCACTTTGCCATGTGCAAAGATCAGATCAGCTCACTCACAATCATGGAACCACCACATCTGCGCGAATAGCGTAATAATTCCGCCAGAGGAGTGAGCTCCTATTGATGCCTTGCTTTTATATCTTTTTCGCTTTCTTTATGGCATCAATCCAGAGCGAACGAAAGCGCGCTTCTTTGGCTACTTTCTTTCGCGCAGGAAAGAAAGTAGCATCCCCTCTCGGAGTGATACGCTTGGTTTTCGCACTCTTTTTCAAAGAGTGATTTTCCCAAACAAAAACAACGGAGCATCACTCTCCGTCGTCTTCTTTATTTGCATTGCGTTTTTTCTGAATGGCAGTCAGTGCGAGAAACGCACCGACCAAAACGACGCCGACCACGGCGACGATCAGAATCGGGGTCATGCCCTCATCACCGGTCAGAGGGGCGACGGTCAGCAGATGTGTGATCGGAACAAAACGGTTCATTTGGAGACTCCTTTCTGAAATCATGGCGGTAATTCGTATCTTATTTTTATAATTATATCATAATTACATGCCCATGTCAACGGTCGTGGACACATCCGCTGCCTGCTTCTGCGAGAAAATCCGGGTCATCTGCACAGCTTTCCTGTCAGATTTCCACAAAATTTCCGATGTTTTCCCAAATCTGCAAAAAAATCGGATTCAGGATTTGACAAACGGCGGATTTTGCGGTATAATAATATCGTTATGAATCAAAAATCAGACATGAAATATGTTTTGCATAAAAGGAGGATTCTCATGGATTCTGTAACACGCTGTGCATTGCAGAAAACGGCGGCAAACGTCCGCCTCGGCATTCTGGAGGAAGTCTTCAACGCTTCGTCCGGACATCCCGGCGGCTCGCTTTCCATCGCCGACATCATCACATACCTTTACTTCGCGGAAATGAATGTCCGCCCGGACGAGCCCGACTGGGACGACCGTGACCGCTTTGTTCTCTCCAAGGGTCACACCTGTCCTGCCCTCTATGCGGCACTTGCCGAAAAGGGATTTTTCCCCAAGGAAGATCTGAAAACCTTCCGTCACATTGACAGCTATTTGCAGGGTCATCCGGACAAGAAGCACATCCCGGGTATCGACATGTCCTCCGGCTCCCTCGGTCAGGGCATCTCCGCCGCCTGCGGTATGGCACTCGCCGGCAAGCTGCAGAACAAGTCCTATCGCGTTTACACCGCGCTCGGCGACGGCGAATCGCAGGAGGGTCAGGTCTGGGAAGCTGCGATGTTCGCCGCGCACTACAAGCTTGACAACCTCTGCGCTGTCCTCGACTTCAACGGTCTGCAGATCGACGGTGCTGTCACCGAGGTTATGAATCCCACGCCTCTGGACGACAAGTTCCGCGCGTTCGGCTGGCATGTCATTGTCATCGACGGTCACGACTTTGACCAGATTGAAGCCGCATATAACGAAGCAAAAACTGTCAAGGGTCAGCCCACGCTCATTCTCGCAAAGACCGTCAAGGGCAAGGGCGTTTCCTATATGGAAAACAAGGCAGGCTGGCACGGCAAGGCACCGAATGCGGACGAATACGCACAGGGTGTCGCTGAACTGAACGCTTATATTGCATCTTTATAATGAACAGGGAGGAAATCACAATGGCAGAAAAAATCGCTACAAGAGAAGCCTACGGTTCCGCCCTCGCGGAATTCGGTCACAAATATAACATCATCGTCTTCGACGCAGACCTCGCCGAAGCAACGAAGACCATCAAGTTCAAGAAGGAGCATCCCGACAAGTTCTTCGACTGCGGTATCGCGGAATCGAATATGCTCGGTGTCGCGGCAGGTGCTGCGGCGGCCGGCATGATCCCGTTCGTCTCCTCTTTTGCGATGTTCGCGGCAGGACGTGCGTTTGAGCAGATCCGCAACTCCGTCGCTTATCCCCAGCTGAATGTCAAGATCGGTGCAACCCATGCGGGCATCACCGTCGGTGAGGACGGCGCGACCCACCAGTGTCTGGAAGACCTCGCTCTCATGCGCACCATCCCCGGCATGGTCGTCATGAACCCGGCGGATGCGGTTGAAGCAAGAGCCGCTGTGGAAGCGGCAATTCTGCACAATGGTCCGGTCTATATGCGATTCGGACGTGCCGCTGTTCCGGTGCTCTTTGACGCAAACAACTTCAAGTTTGAAATCGGTCGCGGTGTCGTTCTCGCAGAGGGCACCGATGTCACCATCGCCGCAACGGGTGTCATGGTCGAGCAGGCACTGATCGCACGCGATCTGCTTGCCAACGAAGGCATTTCCGCGCGCGTCATCAACTGCTGCACGATCAAGCCCATTGACCGTGAATTGCTGACCGCGGCTGCACAGGAAACCGGCTGTGTCGTTACCGCAGAAGAACATTCCGTCATCGGAGGATTTGGCTCCGCTGTTACGGAAGTCCTGTGTGAGACCTGCCCCACTCCCGTTCTGCGCGTCGGTACCGAGGATATCTTCGGACGCTCCGGCAAGGTTCCGCCGCTGATGGAGATGTACGGTCTGACCGCACAGAATATTGTTGATAAAGCAAAGCGCGCGATTGCGATGAAGAAGTAAAAAACAGATATGCGCCCACCCCGATGAATTTCGAGGCGGGCGCGATTTTTTCGGATATCAATGGAAAGAGATGACGGTTTGTTCTGTACCTGTAGGGGCGATTCATGAATCGCCCGCATTATATAGCAAAGATGATGGTAACGGGTGAGAAATACCCATAATCAAATTTTTTTGTTTCCCCTGCAAGAAGCATCGGAACGCAGCGTTTCGGGCGATTCGTGAATCGCCCCTACAGAGATCGGACATCACATAACCGTTTCAAACCCCCTCCAGATCAAACGGCGGCGTATATTCTTCCTTCGCCGAGGACTTCTCCTGAAAGAACCCTTCAAATCCGTATTCCCTGACCCGCCGACAGACCGATTCATATTCAAACGTCGTCACGCGGCGGTTGATCTCAGGAAACTCTGCTGCACGGTAAAACGGTGTATACTGGCTCATCAGCGACAAAAGCACGTCGTCCGTGCCAAAGTTCTGCGCAATATCGTCCACACACGCAAGCGAATCGTGCCGACCGCCGGGCAAAACCAAATGACGGATGACCGTGCCGCGCACCAGGATGCCGTCGTCCCCGATCAGATACTTCCCGGTCTGCCGCATCATTTCCCGAATTGCCGCAAGCGCGACCGCAGGATAATCCGCCGCGCCGGAATACTTTTCTGCACGTGCCGGATCGTGGTATTTGTAATCCGGCAGATAAATATCGACATAACCGTCAAGCCGACGCAGGGTTTCGACGCGCTCATATCCGCCGGAGTTCCACACAACGGGAATCGTCAGTTCCTTTCCGCGGATGCGGTCAAGGACGCGGAGAATCGCCTCCGTGTACGGCGTTGCCGAGACAAGATTGATGTTATGTACACCCTGCTCCTGCAAAGACAGAAAAATCTGTGCAAGCCGTTCTTCCGTGACAGCCGCACCAAAACCGTCTGCACTGATGCGGTAATTCTGACAGAATACACATCCCAGCTGACAGCCGGAGAAAAACACAGTTCCGGACCCGCGTGTACCGGAAATACACGGCTCCTCCCACATATGCAGAGCTGCGCGTGCCAGCAGCAGCTGTGACGATGCACCGCAGAAGCCGCGTCCGCCTCCGCTCCGGTCTGCACCACACATTCGCGGACAAAGGACACATCCGCCATTCTTCATTCCGATTCCGCCTCCCGTTTCTTTTTCAGATTATTTTATCATATCCGACCGGAAATGTAAAGAGAGAATTTTTGATATCACTGCATACAGCATGTCAAAATGACGAAATATGATTGAATTGTTAAAATTTGCGTTACATGGTTGACAATACGGGACGTGATGTGATACAATATATATGTGTGATTCGGTTGGCTTCCTTTTTTTCTTGTTGAATTCCAACAAATGAACGCCATCGGATTCCGGAAAGTTTTACATGCATGGTCGGATGCATCGCACCGGTCATATTGGAGAGCGAGGTTCTTTCACCGGCAATGGACAATCTGCCCGAAATCAACAATGCAATCCCGGACACCACCGAGGTCCGTCTGATCACATCCGCCAAAGGTGGTGTAGGGAAATCCACCGTCTGCGCCAATCTCGGTGCAGCACTGGCAGAAAGCGGACAACAGGTACTGCTCATCGACTGTGACGTTGCCAACCGGTGTCTGGATCTGATGCTCGGACTTCAGGATGAGGTTCTGTACGGTATCCGCGATGTGTGCGCCGGAGAAATTGCACTCAACGATGCCATATACGCAAGTCCAGCCATTCCCTCATTGCATCTGCTTCCCGGCAGCCGCCTGACAACTGAGGATATCAGCATTGTCACCGAAGCGCTGCCCGCGTGTATTGCCGAAGCCAGAACACACGGCTATGATCACATCCTCATTGATACACCCGGCGGACTGCATGATATCCTGTTCGCAGCAGCAGACCTGGTCGGGGAGGCACTCATCGTTTCGTCTGCCCAGACCACCGCCATCCGTTCCGCAGAACAGACAGCTGCTCTGCTCGAGGAACACGGGGTAACCGAGTTACATCTGATTGTGAATCAATATATGGCAGCCGCCGCACTCGCGCCAAAGCCCTTCCGTTCCCGCAGAGGCAGAAAGCCGTCAAAACGCGCAATGAACGAAGCGGTACTTCCGCTGATTTCCGCTGTGGATGCCGTATCTTTGACACTGCTCGGCGTCATCCCGTTTGACGCAGAGCTGTGGGACGCACAGAACCGCGGATATCTGATCTGCCATCCGTCCCTGTCCGATACGCTGTTCGCAGCAGCGCACCGCAACATCGCCAAACGCATCGCCGGACGCACCGTACCGCTGTTTTCCGACAATTGATTACATATATACCATTTTCGCTATTCCGGGCAGCCGCCCGACATCATACAGACAGAAAGGGGTTTTCTCAATGGAAATCGCAATTATTGCTCATGACTCCAAAAAGGAATTGATCGCACAGTTCTGCATCGCGTATTGCGGCATCTTATCCAAACACAATATCTCCGCCACCTCCATCACAGGTAAATATATTTCCGATGCCACAGGACTGACCATTGAACGACTTCTTTCCGGCAAACAGGGCGGTGTCCAGCAGATTACCTCCCGCATTGCATACGACGAAATCGATATGGTCATCTTCTTCCGTTCCACCAACGGACCGGCTGTAACCGGCACGGAACAGGATGAGCTGGAAGCCAATCTGATCCGTATGTGCGATCTGCACAACGTTCCGATTGCAACCAACATCGCAACCGCGGAAGCACTCATTTCCGCACTCGATCGCGGTGACTTCGACTGGAGAGAGATCATCAATCCCCGCTCCGAATATAATCGCAGAAAAAAAGTCCGCGGCTATTGACAAAACCAGACTTCTGCGGTATAATATAGTGTGTAAATAATTTGTATGGGACATGTTGTCCGTATCGGATCTGTCAAACGGGGAAAACTCCGTCAGAGAGGTGCATCACCGGCTGAGAGTGTACTGCGGCAGAAAAGGACGAGCAGTACCACCCATGCGACACTTCCCATACGCATCCAGAGAAAAATTCACGGGTGGAACCGTGCACAAACTTTGTTTTTGCACCCCGGAGCAGAAGAATCTGCTTCGGGGTTATTCATTTATGATTGTACAAAGCAAATGTTCACGATCATCTGTAGGGGCGAACGCGACAAAATGTCGCCACGAATCGCCCGTTCCGACAATACCCAATATGCATAACAAACGAAACAAAATTCCCCATATCGTATCGTTCTATCCGATTCGATTCTGCATCAATCATGCGGGCGATTCGTGAATCGCCCCTACAAATATCTTATATTCACCACGTATTTTCAACACCCGAAAGGAGAAATAAATAGTATGATTATCACATTTGGAGAAAAGAAAATCGAGCTTTCCGCACCGATTACGGTCTACGAAGCAGCAAAGGAAGCAGAACTGATTTCCCGCGAGGTCATTGCGGCATCGGTGAACGGCACGGTCTGTGACCTGACCACACCGCTGGACGGCGACGCTGAAATCAAGCTCCATACCTTTGCGGACGACGAGGGCAAGCACGTCTTCTGGCACACCGCATCCCATATTCTCGCACAGGCTGTCAAGCGCCTGTATCCCGAAACCAAACTGACCATCGGTCCGGCGATTGACAACGGCTTCTACTACGACTTCGACTCCGAAACACCCTTCACAGCAGAAGTGCTCAAGCAGCTGGAAGGTGAAATGAAGAAGATTGTCAAGGAAAATATCAAAATCGAGCGATTCACTCTGCCCCGCGATGAGGCTGTCAAGTTCATGACCGAGCGTGAGGAGCCCTACAAGGTTCAGCTCATTGAAGAGCTGCCCGAGGGCAAGGAAATTTCGTTCTATCAGCAGGGCGACTTCACCGATCTGTGTGCAGGTCCGCACCTGTTCTCCACGGGCGCTGTCAAGGCGTTCAAGCTGACCGCCTGCACCGGTGCTTACTGGAAGGGCGACCAGAACAACAAGCAGCTGCAGCGTATCTACGGTACGGCTTACCCGACCAAGGATGCCCTCAACGCATACCTTGAGGCACAGGCAGAAGCACTCAAGCGCGACCACAACAAGCTCGGTCGTGAGCTGGAATTCTTCACGACGGTTGACTATGTCGGTCAGGGTCTGCCGATTCTGCTGCCCAAGGGCGCACGCACCATTCAGCTCATGCAGAGATTTGTGGAAGACGAAGAACAGAGACGCGGCTACCTGCTGACCAAGACCCCCTTGATGGCAAAGCGCGACCTTTATAAGATCTCCGGTCACTGGGATCACTATCTGGACGGTATGTTCGTCCTCGGCGACCCGCACGACGAAACGAAGGAATGCTTCGCGCTCCGTCCGATGACCTGCCCGTTCCAGTATCAGGTATTCCTCAATAAGAAGCGTTCCTACCGCGAGCTTCCGATGCGTCTGGGTGAAACCTCTACCCTGTTCAGAAATGAAGATTCCGGCGAAATGCATGGTCTGATCCGTGTCCGCCAGTTCACGATCTCCGAGGGTCACCTGATCCTCCGTCCCGAACAGCTCGCAGAGGAATTCAAGGGCTGTCTCGATCTGGCGCTGTATATGCTCGACGCTGTCGGTCTGAAAGAAGACTGCTCCTTCCGCTTCTCCCAGTGGGATCCCAACCGTACCGACAAGTACGAGGGTACGCCCGCGCAGTGGGATGAAGCACAGAGCATCATGAAGCAGCTGCTTGACGAAAACGGCATCGACTACAAGATCGGTATCGACGAAGCGGCGTTCTACGGTCCGAAGCTCGACATTCAGATCCGCAATGTCTTCGGTAAGGAAGATACGCTCATCACCATCCAGATCGATATGCTGCTGGCAAAGAAGTTCGGTATGGAATACGTCGACTCCGACAACACGATGAAGACGCCGTATATCATCCACAGAACGTCTCTGGGCTGCTACGAACGTACCCTTGCCCTGCTCATTGAAAAGTACGCAGGTGCACTGCCGATGTTCATCGCTCCGACGCAGGTCAAAATTCTGCCCATCGGCAACGAACACATCGACTACTGCTACGATCTGAAGCGCAAGATGGAATGTGCCGGTCTGCGTGTTGAGGTCGATGACAGAAACGAAACCATCGGCCGTAAGATCCGTGAATCCCAGCTTGACAAGGTTCCCTATATGCTCGTCATCGGCGACAAGGAAATGAACGAGGGAGAACTCGCTGTCCGCTCCAGAAAGAACGGCGACGAGGGTACCATGACCGTCGATGCGTTCATCGAACGCTGCCTGGATGATGTCAAGAATCTGGTAAAGTAAGTTTATATATGTCAGAGGATGTCCGTGCGGCATCCTCTCGCATCATTACCACACGCTCTCTTTCTGATGTAGGGGCGATTCACTCGTCACCCGTCTAACTTCTCCTTTGTACCTACTTGATTGCAGATTTTCCCGTATCATTTCTCACCGTTATCATCTCTCCGTTGTAGGGGCGATTCATGAATCGCCCGTCTAACTTTTATGAATTTGCCAAATCGAAAATCCCCACGTCTTCACGGATATGATTACAATCAGGATGGTGCATACTTTATCACCATCTGTACCGATCGGCGTCGACAACTCTTTTCAGACATTACAGGTGCACCGCCCAATGATGTTTCCGTTAATCTCACTGCATATGGTGATATCGCAAAAAAATATATCCAACTGCTCCCGCAGAAATATGATATCATTCTTCATGCGTATGTCATCATGCCAAACTATATTCATTTGCTGTTTCTGATGACACATCAGATCACCGGCAATCGGACACCCCTCGAAACGCGCAGTTATCTCGATAAAATGATCGGATACCTGAAAATGAATATTTCCAAAGAAATTCATCAGATAAATTCTCATGAAAAGGTCTGGCAGCGGTCGTATCATGATTCGATTATCAGAAGCGAAAAGAAGTATCTGCATATTTGGAATTATATTCAAAACAATCCGATGGTCTGGCAGTATGATTGTTTTTATTCGGAACAAAATGGTTCCACGCCAGCATTATGAAGAATATGGAAAAGCGGGCGATTCGTGAATCGCCCCTACAGAATTATGTCACCATCCTTTCATGTAACGACATGATTCAGAAAGGGTAAACAACATGTCCAATCCCAACTTCTCCCAAATCGAAACCGTAACCCTCGACGATGCAGATTCTGCCATTGTCATCTTAGATCAGACAAAGCTCCCCGGCACATGTGAGATCATGCATCTGCACACACAGCCGGAGATTCATGACGCGATCTACCGCCTCTGCGTCCGCGGTGCACCTGCCATCGGCATCACTGCCGGCATGGCGTATTACCTTGCGGCAAAAGAACATGTCACCGAGAATCCTGCGATCACACCGAATGCGCTGACCGCGGCACTGAAAGCGGACAAAGCCTATATGGCATCGTCCCGCCCGACCGCCGTCAATCTGTTCTGGGCGCTGGACCGCATGGAGCGTGTCTATCTTGCGAACAGAACAAAGGACAACACAGAAATCCTCTCTGTTCTCCGCGCGGAATGTGAGGAGATCAAAGCGGAGGATATCCGCGTCTGCCGTGCGATCGGCGAGTACGGTCTGTCGCTTGTCAAGCCGGGAGATGGAATTCTGACCCACTGCAACGCCGGTCGTCTCGCCGCCGCAAAATACGGAACCGCAACCGCTCCGATTTATCTCGGTCATGAACGCGGTTACAACTTCCATGTGTTTGCCGATGAAACAAGACCGCTTTTGCAGGGTGCACGTCTGACCGCATATGAGCTGCATGAAGCCGGCGTCGATGTCACGCTGATCTGCGACAACATGTCCTCCGCTGTCATGAAACAGGGACTGGTGCAGGCGATTTTTGTCGGCTGTGACCGCGTCGCGGCAAACGGCGATACCGCAAACAAAATCGGCACGTCCGTCGTCGCATGTGTTGCAAAGCAGTATGGGGTTCCTCTGTACATCTGCGCTCCGACCGCAACGATTGATATGAAATGCCCGACCGGCGCTGACATTCCAATCGAGGAACGCAAGCCCACTGAAGTGACAGAGCTTTGGTATGAGACCCGTATGGCACCTGCCGGTGTCAAGGTGTACAATCCCGCATTTGATGTCACGGATGCATCGCTGATCGCCGGCATCGTCACTGAATACGGCATTGCTTACCCGCCGTACAAGGATGCATTTGAAGATATCTTCGCCCGCAAGGCGGCAGGTGAGCCGATCATCACGGAGGAATCCGCACAATGAAAGGATTCCCACATTTCAAGTCTCCGCTCGTCGTTCGTCCAAGACCGAAGCAGTTTGTCTATCTGCTGTTTGTGCTGATTGCCTACACAGCCCTTCAGGGATGGCGTACCGTCCGTGCGATCCTGTCCATTGATATCATAGCTGCTGTCAGCAGTAGTTTGCTGATCGCCGCTGCTGTCTTTCATGTGTACCGCGTACGCCGGTATGCGGAGAGGGACGTGACCGAGATGATTCCGACCATGATCATCCTCGCAGGTTCGGTCATGCTGACAAAGCTTCTGACATTCCTTGGTTCTCTGTCGTCATTTTCCGTGTCCTCTCTGCTCTGTCTGCTCGTGGAATGTATCTTCTGGTGTGCCGTCGTGGTTTGTGCTGTCCGCGCCGTCTGCGGCAAATACAAGCTGCTCGTGCCGCTGCTTCTTCTCTTTTTCGGCTTTTTCTGGCCATTCATCCGATTTGAACTGCGTCAGCTTGATGTCATCCTGGTGGTTGTCTGTCATCTGCTGTTCGTTTGGTTCCCCGTCGATGCAATTGTGTTCACGTCGCTGTATGTGCCGGAAGAAAAAAATCGATATTGAAAATGATAACACATCAGTCTGCTGTACTGATCGCCATATCCACGTGGCATCGGTACAGCAGTCTGTTCTTTCCTCATATTCTTTTCAAAAAACTGTATACTTCTCCGAATTGCGGCAACACTACAAGCAAACGGACTGCCATGATCTGGTGTCCGCACGATCACGCAAAGGAGAATATAACACATGAAGCAATCATACACAAACCGTTCCCAGCTTGTCTCCGCCGGTATCTGGTCATTGGCAGTTCTTGCACTGCTTGCCGTCGGCATGATGACCGTTTTTTCTGCCGCATCCCGCAGAACCAAAATCCAGACAGACGAGCATAAGAACGCTGTCACCGAACCGCTGACAGAAAGCCTCGAAACCGATGCACCCGAAACCGAGGAAGCCGGCTTCTTCCATCCGGCAAATCCGCTGGATACCGAGGTACCGGAAGCGGAGACGGTGTGTCCTGCTGAAACAAAACCGACGATGGAGCCGCAGGAAACCGACAATCTTCCGACAGCTGCATTTGACAATGGCGACCATTTCCGTGCCATCATGCCCGTCGGCGGTGAAATTGCCAAGGACTTCACTGAGGATGTCGCCGTTTATTCACTGACCATGAACGATTACCGCGTCCATCAGGGGATTGATATCACAGCGCCTGTCGGCACCAATGTCTCCGCCTGTGCCGCCGGTGTGGTAGAGCGCGTCTGGTATGACCCCTTTTTGGGTCAGTGCATCGAAATCAACCATGGCGGCAGCATTAAGTCACAGTATGCCAATTTGTCAGCAGAGCTGCCGCGCGGCATCGAAGCCGGAGCGACGGTGCTTGCAGGAGATGTCATCGGCGGTGTCGGTGAGACGATGATTATTGAAATGGCGGACAGCAGTCACCTTCATTTTTCCATGACTGTCGACGGCATTTATGTTGATCCTGCCGACTATATGCAATAATATGATGAAAAGCGGTTCCCAAACGCATCACGGGAACCGCTTTTGTGTTTTATTTCAGCTTCTTTGACATATACAGTACAAGCCCGTCGCCGTTTTCGACCATCGTATACGGTTCAGCGATATTGCTGTCTGCCCAGATACCGGATCCGTCCGGAACATAGCCGCGCAAGACATAAAGCCGCTGTGCCGCGCCGTAGCCGCAATGCAGACCGACCCCGAGCGTCACCGTATCTGTTCGCGTCGCCGCCAGATCCTCACAGACCCCAAGCAATGCAGACCCGATTCCTCGACAGCGGTATTTCTCCAGTACATTGAAATCGACAATTTCCGGATACCCGCGTCCGACAAACGGTCCGTGGATCGGTCCGTCATACAATGAGACATATCCGACAGGCACACCGTCCCAGACAGCTGCAAATGCGACAGCGCGTCCGGCAGCCACATGAGCCAGCCGTTCCTCGAGCTTTTGGGGTGTCGAATGCCAGCCCTGTGCAATCTCACCCGCTACAATCGGTGCAATATCCGACTCACGCAGATGACGGATGACCAGATGTTCATTGATAATGCGTTCCATTTTTCCCTCCTGCTTTATTCATACGGATAATACGTGTTCCATTGTCAGGGCTGTGAGCTGCACACCGGATGACAGATCATCGGCGGCACAGCAGATACGGCAATCACCGACTGCGTGCCAGAAAAGATCACACGACACCTCACCGCTCACCGCTTTTTTCTCCGACACATCGACAGATACGGATGACAGCGGACGTGCAAATCCCTCTCCCGTCCGCTTGACAAAGGCTTCCTTTGCACACCAGATGTCAAAAAATGCGGATTCTGTTCCGCTTTGTGCGATATAAGTGCACTCATAGGGCGTAAATATCCGACGCATCAGCGCATCCCTGTTTTTGATGAGATGCACGTATTCCAGATCAACCCCGACGTCATCCTCCTCCGACAGCAGTACCGCCGCCGCAAATCTTCCGTTTGCTCGGTCAACGGTATGTGACAGATTGAAATACAGCGGAATCACAGGATCCGCAAAGTGCGGCTTGCCTTCCCATACAACGGGCGCATCTGAAAATACACCGTTCCCCGTATCGATCAGCGCGTACCGCAGAAGACACGTTGCCGCTGCCGCGCTGATGCGGTCCTTTGCCGGGCGCCGCGTGAGTTTCAAACGGCGATCCTCATCCAGTACAGAAAACAATGCTGCCTCATCGGTATGAGACAGCATCGCCTCGGTATAATACAGCTTAAACAAGAGAATGCCCTTCCCATTCCTGCACAGCGGGAACATCGAGCAGCGCCGCAACCGTCGGTGCGATGTCCTTGATCGAAACGCCGGCAAGTGCCGTATCGGGCGCAAAGCGCGGACCGCAGAAGCAGACCGGGATGGTCATGTCCTCCGGCAGATCGGAACCGTGGGAGCGGTCGTGTCCGCCGTGATCAGCCGTGGTGATCAGTGTATAGCCCTCCGGCATTTCACGGTAAATCCGTTCAATACAGCTCATTGCCTTGGCAACCGATTTCATGTACTGCTCACTCATCCAGCCGCAGTCATGTCCGCCGACCTCATCCGTTTCGCCGAGATAAATGAAGATAAAGTCCGGCATCTCCGCTTTGATATACGAAATTGCCGCATCGGTGATTTTAATATCCGTGTCGCGGGACTTGTGCTGATTGAAGCAGACTGCGGTATGCAGATGATCCGGGCGCGACAGATCACGCAGCTCTTCCCATGTATAGAAGAATGCGCACTTTTTGCCGTATCGGTTCAGCTGATCAAACAGACCGTCAATCGAACGCACCTGCGGCATGTACAGATTGGTGGTAATGCCGTGCCGTGCGGGATCAACCGCGTGGAACAGCGACATATGACACGGCAGCGTCACCGACGGCATCACCGTCTGTGCATCCAGCGCATGAGACGAACGCGATACAAGCTCTGCGGCAAACGGATGACCGCATCCGAGCATACCGTCCGGACGCATACCGTCAACGAGTACAAGAATCACTTTTTCTGGCATAAGAGCCTCCCATTATTTATTGATATTATTGATCAGATCGTTCCGGAATTCCTCATACGGTTTTCCGAAATAGTTCCGTGCATCGAGCTGTGCGATGTATTCCTCCATCGACAGTCCCTGCTCCATGATACGCATCGCATGATAGCGTCCGACATAGGTGAAGAAGTACGGCTGGAACGCCATGCCGGTCTCCGCGGTCTTGTCAGCGGGATACCGGATGATGAAGCCAAATTTCCAGCAGTTTTCCTCAAGCCATGCATATGCCGGTTCTCTTGAGAACGCAGTTGAGGTATCCTCCAGGTTGTGCATAACCATGGAATAGCCGGTCTGCTGCGGATTGGCACCTGCCGGCTGTGCAATCGAGGATGCGGCAACCTTTGCCTGCTCCTCTGTCATCGTTTTCATGTAGTCCTGAACGGTTTGATCAAAGAACAGTCTTTGCTTGGAATACGAGCGGTAGCCGAGCAGAATATTGACATCGGGGAATCCGTTGGACGCAAGCTCCATAATCATCGCGTGAGCTGCACGCTCCGTGACAAATTCCAGATACTGTACAGGACGTCCGTCGCGGCGGATATCAACAATCTCAATTGTTTCCGGTACATACGACTGCGGCAGCGGATATTCGGCATTGACCAGCAGCAGATAGTCGTCGCGGTTCTTGGGATTCATGAATTCTTCGTAAAGACTGAGGTCGGCAACAAATTCGACGGGCGAGGTCTGACCGAATTCATTGTATTCATCCAGCCCCTTCAGCGGTGCATCGGAACGGATGGCAAAGCGCAGATTCTGCATTTCGGTCGAGCCTTCCTCCACGGGAACCTGCGCAACCGTCACAGACTGCTTTTCCTGATCGTAAAGAACAGAAATACCCGACACAAAGGAAGAGAAGAAATCACAGGGAATGTACAGGTCCTCACCGTCCAGATACGGTGCGGCACTCAGTCTTTCCTCAACGCCATTGATAAAGACCTGTGTCGAACCGACAATAAACTTGACGTGTTCTTTTGCATCCCTGGAAATATAGCGCAGCTCAGCCGTGTCTCCTGTCACCGCCATCTCACACAGATCAATGATCGGTGTCAGATTGACGTACAGATGTCCGCCGCGCATCATGCTGTCATAGGCAACCGTCACAGCAGAAGCACTTCCCACTTTATAGGAGAAATTTCTGCGCGCGGCAACCTCATATTTGACAAGATTGAGATAAAACAGACCGGCAGAGGCGCCGAGCAGTGTCACAAACATCAGCACAAACAGAACAAACCGACCGAAAAAGACCTTCGCCCGATGCGCACGCTGACGGCTTCTGTACTGCCGCTCCTCTTTTTTCATCTGCGTACGGATGGCACGCTCTTCTTCTGTCAGTTCAAAACGCTCATCATGACGGCGCATCTTCTCTGCCGCCCGTCTCCGTGCCTCTATTTGTTTTTTTCGCTGTTTTTCAGCAGCCTTCTGCTGTTTTTTCAGCGCTTTTTCCGCATTTGCCCGCTGTTTTTTCAGCTGTTCGCGGCGCTGCATTTCACGCTGTGCCGCGGCTCGCCGTGCAGCCTGCTGCTCGGGTGTCATCGGACGGCGGTTCTGCGCGTTCGGATTCTGTGCGGCACGCTGCCCCTGACGGGATGGCTGTGCCGGCGGATTCTGCCGTCTCGGATTGTTCGGGTTCTGATTCACGTGGGGTTCGTCCCTCCTTTGAGGTCTTGGATCATGTGCGGACCGCACATCAATGTGCTTCCGCTTCGTCGTGACAGCAGATGAGCTGTTCCGCATATGGCAGTGCGGCAATCATATCGCAGAAGATATGCCACTCATCGAGCTTATGGTGTCTGCGCGCATAATAAATATTCGTCAGCGTTTCATAGTTGAGCGTTACCGTGCGCATCTGGTCATAGGAGGACGGAAGGAACTGGATCATATCGTACCAGTAGCGCTTGTCCTTGGTTTCCATGAACCTTGTACGGAGGACCTCCAGATACGCAATCACACCGTCAAACTGCGAAAGCGTTTCCTCATCCATATGATCTGTGGAAAAATCGTCGCGGGAAAAGGGCTTTGCATGGATTTTGTGCATGGTCGATGTGGAATTGGCAACGGTTGCGACCTTATAGGTATCAAACTCCTTCCACCAGTAGAGAGGGGCTGTAATGTCAACAGAGACAAAAATCTGCCGCAGATACTTGCGGTGATCGGAGCCGGAGCGTGCCAGCCGTCCGGCAAGGGAGAGATCCGCTTCTCCGACAACATAATGACCGTCGTCATCAAAAAAACTGTCGGACTTGTCCCAGGAGTTCATCGGGTTGCGCATACCGCGCAGTGCATTTTCTAAATTCATCACGCTTACGCGTTCGGTTTTCAGCATTTCAGAGGTACCTTCCTTTTGTTTGTCTTCTAATTATACCATATCCTACGCGCCTTGAAAAGGGGAAATTTATGAATTTTTCATATTTTTTCGGGTCCGCGCGAAAAATCAAAAATTTTTTCTCAAAAATCAGCAAAACGCTTGAAAGGTACTGTATTTTGTGATACAATATAGATATCTGTAAACCAATTTCAGAAAGGATGAAATTATCATGACCAATACATTTGCAATCAAGAACGCCCGCGTCTACCGCACCGAGCAGCGCGACTTTGTCCCCGCGACCGTCACCGTCGAGGATGGCAAGATCAAGTCCATTCTCGCACCCGACGCCTGCACCTGTGATATGACCGTCGTTGACGCAGCCGGCTGTCTGCTCGTCCCCGGTCTTGTCGACACGCACACTCACGGCCGCATCGGCTACGACTTCGACTCCGCAACCGTGGAACAGATGAAGGAAATGCATCACTCCTATGCCGTTGACGGTACAACCACCGTGTTCCCAACCATCGCCTCCGCACCGCTTGCGCAGATTGAACAGGCAATCGACAATGTCCGTGCTGCCGGCTTTGACTGCATCCATTTGGAAGGCAGATATCTCAACGAAAAGCGCCGCGGCGCACACAGAGCCGATCTGCTGTTCCCGCTCGATGCCGCTGAGCTGACCTCTCTGCTCGACCGTATGGAAGGTCTGAATGTTCATATCACCTGCGCTCCGGAGCTTGAGGGCGGCGAGGCTTTCGTCAAGACCGCCATTGCACGCGGTGCAACCGTTTCCCTCGGTCACTCCGATGCAACCTTCGACCAGGCACTCGATGCCATCTCCTGGGGTGTCAATTCCTTTACGCATACCTTCAATGCCATGCGTCCGATCCATCACAGAGAGCCCGGTCCCGTCGTCGCAGGTCTGACCACAGAAGGTGCATACTGTGAAGTCATCGCAGACGGCTTCCATCTGAATCCTGCCATCGTCAAGCTGGCTTACCTTGCAAAGCGTCCCTCTCACCTGACCCTCATCACCGACTCCATGAGCGCAACCCGCTGTGCTGACGGCGAATACGCGATTGCAGGTGAAAAGGTCTATGTTGTCGACGGCAAGGCAATCAATGAAGAAGGCAACATCTCCGGTTCCACCATCACCCTCTATCAGGCCGTCCGCAATCTGATGCGGTTCGCCGGTGTTTCCTATGCAGAAGCACTGCCCTATGCAACCATCGTTCCCGCAACAGAGGTCGGCATCGACGGTGTTACCGGTTCTATCGAAGAAGGCAAGCGTGCAGACCTTCTGCTCGTCGATGCCGAAACCTATGATATCAAGGCAGTCTGGCAGGCAGGTGAATCCGTGCAGTGAAGCACGCATCTGCCGCACCGGGCAAATACAGGCATCTGGCACAGCAGGCGCTGTTCGCCTCCTCCAACTGGGCAGCCGCGCTGATTGTTACCTATGCCGTTCTGCTCCTTGTTTTCACCGCGGGTTTCTTCTCTGACGGTATTGTCTATGTGCTGTCTCTGCTTTATCCCGTCCCGGAAGCTGTCACAGCCGTGCTGCTCCTTGCCCGATTTCTTCTGCTTTCCCCGCTGTTTGTCGGTCTGCTGTATTATTATACGGACCTGTTCCGCGCTGCAAACGGCGACGGGCCGGCACATGTTCCGCCGTCCGTCATTTTCTCAGCGTATGTTTCACTGTCCTCGGTCATCCGTGCATGGATACAGATCCTCTACACCCTGTTCCTCTGCGCACTGATTCCCGCGTCATTTGTTCCGCTTTATTTTGCGGGCAGACGGCTGTTATCCGCAGAAGCACCGCTGTTATCCGTTTTGATGCTGCTTATCGGTGTTCTTGTATTTCTTTCGGTACTTTACCTCAATGCAAGACTGACCCCTGCTCTGTTTCTGTCCGCACACCGTCCCGAGCTTTCCTTCGGCGATGCTGTATGCAGAACATGGTGTCTGTCGCAGAAAGCCGCTGTCACAGGGCTTCTCCTCCAGCTCGGACTCATGGCAGCAGCCGTGCTGTCACTGTTTCTGACCGCCGGAATCGTATTCTTTGTTTATGTCCTGCCGATTGCGGTTTTCACCTATATCGGTTACTGTCATGATCTTTCGCGCCGCAGTGATCTGATCTGACTCCCAAACATCCCAAACCAGAAAGGTTGATTCCATATGAACGACAAGAAATTTTATATCACCACAGCCATCGCCTACGCATCCCGTAAGCCGCACATCGGCAACACCTATGAGGTCATCATGACCGATGCCGTTGCACGCTTCAAGAGAATGCTCGGCTATGACGTTTATTTCCTTACCGGAACCGACGAACACGGCGAAAAAATTGAGCTGCTCGCAAACGACGCAGGTATCACGCCGCAGCAGTATGTCGACAATGTTTCGGGCGAAATCAAGGGGCTGTGGGATCTGATGAACACCACCTACGATCAGTTCATCCGCACCACCAAGCCCTCCCACGTTGCCGCTGTCCAGCACATGTTTAAGAAGTTCTACGATCAGGGCGACATTTACAAGAGTGAATATGAAGGCTGGTACTGCGTCCCCTGCGAATCCTTCTTCACCGATACACAGGCAAAGGAAGGCGGCATCTGCCCCGACTGCGGTGCCAAGATGAATCGCCGCAAGGAAGAGGCATACTACTTCCGTATGAGCGCATACCAGGATCGCCTGCTTGACTATATTGAATCCCATCCCGATTTCATCGAGCCGGAATCCCGCAAGAAGGAAATGATCAACAACTTCATCAAGCCTGGTCTTCAGGACCTCTGCGTATCGAGAACCTCCTTTACCTGGGGTATCCCGGTCACCTTTGATGAAAAGCATGTTGTCTATGTCTGGCTGGACGCGCTGACCAACTACATTACGGCGCTCGGCTTCGATGTCGATGAAAAGGGCGAGCTTTACTCCAAGTACTGGCCGGCGGATGTCCACATCATCGGCAAGGACATCACCCGCTTCCACACCATCTACTGGCCGATCTTCTTAATGGCAATGGGCGAGCCGCTGCCCAAGAAGGTCTTTGCGCATCCGTGGTTCATGTTCGGCAACGACAAGATGTCCAAGTCCAAGGGCAATGTCCTCTATGCCGACCAGCTCGTTGAAAAGTTCGGCGTCGACGGTGTTCGCCACTACTGCCTCGCGGAAATGCCCTACGGCTCCGACGGCAACATCACCATCGAGAACTTAATCAAGCGCTACAATACCGACCTTGCCAATAACCTCGGCAATCTCGTCAACCGTACCGTCACGATGACAAAGAAGTATTTTGACGGCATCATTCCCGCACCGACAGCCCCCGAAGCACTTGACGAAGAACTGAAGGCTTGTGCGGAACAGACTTATCAGTCTGTCGTCGAACAGATGGAAACCTATCACATCGCAGACGCGGTTGAGTCGTTGTTCGGTCTGTACTCCCGTGCCAACAAGTACATCGACGAAACGGCACCGTGGGTACTGGCAAAGGACGAAACGAAGCGCGAACGCCTCGGTACCGTCATGTACAATCTGCTTGAGATGATCCGTCTCGGCGCATCCCTGACCTCCCCCTTCATGCCTGCGACCTCCGATGCCATCTTTGCACAGATCGGTACGGAGAACCGCGAATACGTCTGGGGCGGACTGACTGCCGGAGCATCTGTCGGTGAACCAGCCGCACTCTTTGCCCGTATCGACGAAAAGAAGATGATGGAGCAAATCGAGGCGGAACAGAAGGAAAACGCGCGCATCGCCAATGCCGCAAACGAAGCAATCAAGGCAAATGCCGAACCTGTCGCTGAAATCGCACCGATTGCACCGGAAATCACCTTTGACCACTTCATGACCAATGACCTGCGCTGTGCACTGGTCACCGCGTGCGAACCCGTTCCGAAGTCCGACAAGCTCTTGAAGCTCCAGCTCGACCTCGGAAACGAAACAAGACAGGTCGTCTCCGGCATTGCAAAGTGCTACAAGCCCGAGGACCTGATCGGACGCAAGGTCATGATGGTTGCTAACCTCGCACCGGCAAAACTCCGCGGTGTCGAATCCTGCGGTATGATCCTTGCCGGCGGTGAGGGCGATCACATCGAAGTCGTCTTCCTGCCCGACTCCATGCCGCTCGGCACAAGAATCCATTAAGAAATGACAAAAAGGGGAATCGTCCTGCGGTTCCCCTTTGTTATGGAGTATTATGAAATCACAACATCCCATCTTCGATACCCATGCCCACTATCATGACAGCCGGTTCTCTTCTCCGGACACCGGTCTGCCGCAGGTGGATGTATTATTGAACACGCTTTTTTCCACTGAAATTTCGCATATTATCAATGTCGGAACCGACATTCCGCATTCCATGGCCGCCATTGCCCTTGCCGAGCGATATGCCGGTATGTACGCCGTCATCGGCATGTACCCGGGCTCCTGTCCGCTTCCGTTTGATGAAGAACAGATGGAAGATCTCATCGCACAGTTTTCTGCCATGCTGGATCATAAAAAAGTTGTCGGCATCGGCGAAATCGGCTTCGATTTTCATTATGATGATGTCCCGCGCGATGTGCAGGCACACTGGTTTGACCGTCAGATGCGGCTTGCCAAAGATAAGAATATGCCTGTCGTCATCCATGACCGTGAGGCACACGGTGCCGTCATGGACATGATCGCCGCACATCCGGATGTTCGCGGTGTGCTTCACAGCTATTCCGGCTCGGCGGAAATGGCGCGCCAGCTGTGTGACCGCGGATGGATGATCTCCCTGTCCGGTGTCGTCACGTTCAAAAACGCCCGCCAGACCGTTGAAGTTGCTGGAACAATCCCGCTTTCGCACCTGCTTCTTGAGACCGATGCGCCGTATCTGACGCCGCATCCGCACCGCGGAAAGACCAACCATTCCGGATATCTCGTCCATACGGCTGCCCGGATTGCCGAGATACGCGGCATTTCCGAGGACGAGGTCCGTGATGCCGCGCGGGAAAATGCCCTCCGTTTTTTCAAAATTTGATGAGTTTCCGAAATTTTCTGTAAAACTGCAACGAAATTCTCATTACTACTTGCAAATTCCGGAAAAATCTGGTATACTATGTATTATAAGTATAATTGCCGATATTATCGCCAAATCAATCCATATATAAGGTACCAGATATGAATGAACCCATCCGTCCCTCCCAAACCGCAGAACAGACAGCCTCGGATGCGGCGCGTCCGCACCTGCACGTCCCCTCACCGTTCGTGCGTCTTATGCTGCTGCTTCTGACCGTGCTCGGCGGGACTCTCTCCGGTATTTGTCCGGATCTGCTCTCCGCATCCATCCCGGCAGCCATTACAGCAGGTTTGTTTTCCTACTGTTTTCTGCTGACATTCTCCCCATTGGTCTTCGCAGCACCCGTCATTTCTTCGATCGCTGCTTTTGCGATGACAGCCAGCTTTTATCACAGTCTTCAGGCACTGCTGTTTCTGCCGCTCGGTGTGTCCATCTGCCTGTCCATGTTCCGTGCCAAAAACAAAACCGCCGCAGTGCTTCGCGGTGCCGCAGCCGTTGGCTGTGCGCTCCTCGTACTGTTTCTGATCGGCTATATGATGGCACACGGCACCATCGCCCCCGATGCACTGAAACAATCCTATAATGACGTTTTTGAATCCCTGCGCACACAGATGACCGAATCCATGCTGGCTGCATATGAGGCAATGGAACAGGCGGCTTCTCAGTCTGGTACCGGCACCTCCGGCGGATTTACCCATCCAATCATCGATTCTCAGGTCACAGATGCGGTGACGGAATCCACCGGTGCAGATACTGCAAAACAAAGCGCGGCCGCAGCAGCATATGTCCGTGCGATGGTCGATCTCTCCGTCAATTCCGTCAAGCTTGCCATGCCTGCGCTGTTTGCCATCCTTGCGCAGATTCTGGCATATCTGTCCCTTGGCGTTTATCAGCTTCTGGTACGCATGTGCCGCACCGCGCATATGCTCCCGAAGGTCTACCGCATCACCGTCAGCCGTGCGGCGGCAGTCATTTTCATCATTGCTTATCTGATCAATCTGTTCCCTATCGGCGGCAGTATTTCTATGATGCAGATTGCATCAGCGAATCTGACCACCATGATGATGCCCGGTATTTTTCTGATGGGTCTGCACTCCCTGGTACGCCGAGCAAAGGATCCCTTCCGCCGCCGTTCATTTATCATCACAGCTGTGGTTCTCGGCTTTCTCGTCTTTATTTTCCCGTCGTATGCCATTTTCTTTGTTCTGGTTGACGGCATCGGCGAAATTTTCTTTGGCGGACGGTCGATTTTCTGACCGACGCCCACAAAAATCTCTCATGAAAGGAGCATTGTCTGTATATGAAACAATTCCGGTATTTTTCCAGACCGGGTGCGATCAAACATACTGTTCAGAAAGCATTTGGAGTGCTGATGCTCTTTTTCTACGCACTGCTGATGTCCATGAACAATCCGCCGCCCGCACTGACCACGGGCCTGGTCCTGATTTTTGTGTATCTGCTCGGGCTTTGGGTCATCGGTTTTCTGTTCCGCATTTTCTCCATGCGCATTACTTCTGTCGCCGACGAAGCGGAAGCAACCATGCTCAGCTCCGTCACACGTGATCTGTTGTCCAAGCTGTATCTCCCTGTTCTCATCTGCGATGAGGACGGCAAAATTATCTGGTATAACAAGGCGCTTGCACAGATTTTCCACGCCGGCGAGGTCCTGTACGGCCGCTATCTCGATCAGTACTGCACCGCAACCGCACGTGAAATCCGTACCGCAGAGGCACTTGACGGATTCCCTGTCGCCGTGCTTCCGACCGTTCATGCACATTTCCATAATAATACCGTTTTCAACGAAGAACGCGATTCCCTGCGCCGTGATTTCCGTGTCAAAAATTATGATTTCACCGCAGAGGGCAAAAATTTTTCCGTTCTGATCTGGAATGACAAGCGCGATCTTGTAACACTGGAACAGAAAATGGAAAACGCGGAAACCGTCGTCGGATATATCCTGATTGACAACCTCGACGAGGTTTTACAGTTTGTACAGGAGCAATACCGTCTGGCGTCAGCACAGGTGGAAAGCATTCTCTCGCGATGGATTGCCGACCGCGACGGTTTGATCCGAGAATACGAACGCAACAAATATCTGGTAGTTTTTGAGGCTCGGCATCTCGCCGCGCTCAAGGAAAGCCGTTTCTCCGTGATGGATGAAATTCACACTGTCCGTGTCGGAGAATCCAATATGCCCGTCACCATCTCCATGGGGCTGGCGCATGTGGGTGGAACACTTTCCGAAAAGGAAGCAGCCGCACATGCTGCGCTGGATCTTGCGCTGCAGCGCGGCGGTGACCAGGTGGTTTACCGGACGGAAGCCGGCGTCGAATTCTACGGCGGACGTACCAAATCCGTTCAGAAGCGTACCAAAGTTAAGTCCCGCGTATTTGCCGGCGAGCTTGCCGCACTGATCTCCGGCTCGTCCAATGTCCTGATTATGGGACATCGGTTTGCAGACCATGACTCGGTTGGCTCCTGTATCGGTATCTACAAATTTGCAGAATTCTGCGGTGTCCGTGCCAATGTTGTTGTCAACGACCAGGACCCCAACACACGCATATGTCTTGAATGGTTCCGTTCACGCGATGACTACCGCGGTGTCTTTGTCGATGCGCCGTCGGCACAGGATCTTGTCACCTCGGAAACCCTGCTGATTATCTGCGACGTGTCCAATCCGGTCAACTTCGAGGCGCAGTCACTGTACGAATGCGTCCGCACAACAGTCATCATCGACCACCACCGCAAGACCGGCGAGCTGAAATATCCGCCGGCGCTGATGTATATCGAGCCGTCCGCGTCCTCTGCATCCGAGCTTGTCTCCGAAATGCTCGAACAGTCGCTCCCGCTCGGCTCCCTGCCAAAAGAAGAAGCCGATCTTCTGCTTTCCGGTATTCTGCTCGATACCAATCAGTTTACACGCAACACCGGTGTCCGTACCTTCTCAGCGGCATTGTATCTCCGCTCGGAGGGTGCATCCCCGTCTGATGCAAAAATGCTGTTCCGCACGTCGCTTGACGATTTCATGCGGGAGGCGAAATTTGAATCCAATGTCATCATCTACCGCGATATCATCGCCATTGCCGTCCGTGACAGTGACGGCTCCACAGCAGATGACCGTATCGCAGCGGCAAAAGCAGCAGACCGTCTGCTCACCGTATCCGGTGTCATGGCGTCGTTTGCGCTTGTCCGTATTGATGAAACCGTTCATATTTCCGCAAGATCACAGGGCAATGTCAATGTCCAGCTGATTCTGGAACGGATGCGCGGCGGCGGTCATTACGACGTTGCCGGTGCACAGCTCCGCGGTGTTCCGATGCAGACTGTGCTGGAACAGCTCAAGTCCGCCATCGACACCTATCTTGCAGAAATCACATAAAACCAAATGCACATCATACCGAAAGGAAAGGTATTCAAAATGAAAGTTGTATTATTACAGGATGTCAAGGGTCAGGGCAAAAAGGGCGAACTCGTCAATGTTTCCGACGGTTACGCACGCAACTTCCTGTTCCCCAAGAAACTCGCAGCTGTCGCCGACGCCGCTGTCATGAATGAACTCAAAGGGAAGGAAGAAGCACGCCTGCACAAGATTGAAGTAGAAAAGCAGAACGCACGCGAAACTGCGGAAAAGCTTCAGACTGTCGTGGTCAAGCTGACCGCCGCATCCGGTGCTGACGGCAAAATCTACGGCTCTGTCACCGCAAAGGACATTGCAGAAGCGATGCAGGCACAGCACGGTATCGAAATCGACAAGCGCAAATTGCAGCTGAACGACCCGATCAAAACCTTCGGAGCACATACTGTCGACATCAAGCTATACCCGGAAATCACCGGTAAGGTCAACGTCGTCGTCGCACAGGCGTGACTGAGTGCGTTATCATAGCTCTGCCTTGATCAAATTTTTACGCCCTCTGGCTATATCCTGATCTGATTTTCACCCCCTCCGTCATGCTGTCGCACGACACCCTCCCACGAGGATACGGAGTATCCCCAAGAGGGAGGCATTCACACTTCACTGTAAAGGAGGTCCCGTCATGCCCGAAACAGGCGAATCACTTGCCCGCCGTCTTCCCTTCTCTCTGGAAGCGGAACAGTCGGTGCTCGGTTCGATTCTGATTGCACCCGAAGCATTCAACGATATCGCAGGTATCGTGCGTTCTGATGACTTTTATTTACAGGAACACAGAGATATGTTCCTTGCAATGCAGGATCTCTTTTTGCAGAACCGCGAAATCGACCTTGTCACACTGATTGATATGATGACCGCACGCGGTATGAAAAGCGAGGAGGAGACGAAAAATTATATCCGTCTGATCACGGAAATTGTCCCCTCCGCCCGCAACATCAAGGATTATGCAAAGATTGTCAAGGACAAAAGCCTGCTCCGTCAGCTCATTGATGCCTCATCGGAAATCACGGAGACAGCATACAGCGAAGCAGGCGATGTTGCGTCCATCCTCGATCATGCCGAGCAGTCCATCTTCAACATCGCACAGGACAACGAAACCAAAGGATTTGTCCATATCAAGGACGTCCTGCTGTCCACCTACGACCACCTCAAGCGCGTTTCCATCGATCATGAACCGCAGGGAACACCGACCGGCTATTCCGCCATCGACCGCGTTCTGGTCGGTATGGGAAAATCCGACCTGATTCTCGTCGGCGCACGTCCCGGTATGGGTAAAACATCGTTCTGTCTCAACATTGCCACCAACGTTGCAAAGGCCACGAAAAAAGCCGTCTGCATTTTTTCACTGGAAATGTCCAATGAGCAGCTCGTCTCAAGAATGCTCTCTTCAGAAGGTCTGATCGACTCCTATGCACTGCGTTCGGGTGATCTGAAACCGGAGCAGTGGTCTCAGCTGGCACAGGCGGCGGCCATGCTGTCCGAATGTGAAATCTACATCGATGACACAACCGGCATCACCGTCACCGGCATGAAAGCCAAGCTGCGCCGTGTCAAAAACCTCGGTCTGGTTGTCATCGACTATTTGCAGCTGATGCAAAGTGACAAGCGCATCGACAACCGTGTACAGGAAGTCGGTGAAATCTCCCGTAACCTGAAAATTCTTGCAAAGGAGCTCAACGTCCCCGTCATTGTCTGTGCACAGCTGTCCCGTGGTCCTGAATCCAGAACAGACAAGCGTCCAATGCTGTCCGATTTGCGTGACTCCGGTGCCATCGAGCAGGACGCCGACGTCGTCATGTTCCTCTACCGCGACGAATATTATGATTCCGATCCGGAAAAAGCCAATACTGCCGAATGTATCCTGTCAAAGAACCGTCATGGCTCAACGGGTACCGTCGAGCTTGGCTGGCAGGGACAGTTTACCCGTTTCTATTCCCGCGATACAGACCGCGACGATCCGGGTGTTCCGCCTCCTCCGTCACCGTAAATCACAATGACACCACAAAACCGCACCATCCCGCATCTGAACCGTGCATTCCGTGCTGAAATGGCACGACACGGACTACCGCGCGCCGACAGTCACATTCTGGTCGCCTTCTCCGGCGGAGCAGATTCCACAGCACTTCTCCACCTTGTGTACACATTGGTTCAGGCTCAGCGGCAAAAACCACGCATCACTGCTCTTCATGTCAACCACGGTATCCGCGGAAACGAAGCCGCACGCGATGCCAAATTCTGCCGCTGCTTCTGTGAGACATACGGAATCCCGTTTGTCCTGTACGAAGCAGACGCGCCCGCAGAAGCGTCACAGTGTTCACTGACACTGGAGGAAGCCGCACGTAATCTGCGTTATCGGCTCATCAAAAACCATCTTGCCGCACATCCGGACATTACCTGCGTTCTGACGGCGCACCATGCCGACGATCAGGCGGAAACAGTACTGTTCCGGCTGCTGCGCGGGACAGCCCTGCGCGGCATCAGCGGCATCCCTGATATGCGCCTGCTCTCTTTACCGGACAGCACACGCAAGGTTCCTCTGATCCGTCCGCTGCTTTCTTTCACAAAACAGCAGCTCACAGCATATCTATCGGATCATGGAATCGGTTATGTCACCGATTCCACCAACGCGGAAAACGATGCAACGCGGAATCTGCTGCGCAATACACTGATTCCTGCGGCACAATCAGTGAACCCCGCGTTTACCGATGCCCTGCTCCGGCTGTCCGCACAGGCAGAGGAAGACGAAGCCTATTTTTCAACCCTGATCGATGCGTTTTTCAACGAAAACGGCATCACACCGACGGATCCCATCCCGGCACAGCTTTTGTCGGCGCAGTCCATACCCGTCAGACGCCGAATCCTCGCTGCAATCTATGATGCACACATCATACGGTATCCGCATTGGAAACCGTTGTCACGCAAGACATTGGACGCGATGCTCCATGCCCTTAACACCGCATCAAGGACTGCGCTCTCCAGTGGATTTGTGTTTACCGCATCCGATGGCATCTGCCGTATTGGAAAAACGGCAGAGACGCTGTCACCGGAGCCTTACCACATACCGCTCTCCCCCGGCGTCGTCACACCGATTCCCACCGGCGGAAGTTGTTTACTTTGTGACGGTTCCGTGAAGGCATCTGAAAATTTACAGGATTTGAAAAATATTTACAAATTCTTTATATCAACGCACATAAATTCTGATAAACTATTGGATAGTGTTTATCTGCGTCCGCGCGCCGACAATGCCTCCGACCGCTATCTCTGCGGCGGATCCTGCAAAACCGCCAAAGACGCACTCAGTGCGCACCGTGTTCCGACGGCTCAGCGCAAAACCATTCCGCTGTTCTGCGACGGTGAAGGAATTGTCTGGATTCCATTCTGCGGCATCCGGGATTCCGTCAACCCGCGGCTGTCAGACCGGAACTGTGCCATTGCAGACTTATATTATTTTTACAATGATGAGGTAACTGTCTATGCATCCCGATATTGAACGTATTCTGATCTCCGAAGAAGAAGTCGATTCGATCATCACCCGCATCGCAGCTGAAATTGACCGCGATTATGCAGGTGACGATAAACGTCTCCTGCTGCTCTGTGTCCTGAAGGGTTCCGTTGTCTTCATGGGCGAGTTGATGAAGAAGCTGACTGTTCCTGTTGAAATTGACTTCATGAAGGTTTCCTCCTATGGCTCCGGCACCAAAACTGGCGGCAAGGTCAACATCGTACTCGACCTGCTCCGTCAGGACCTGGATACCTGTGACATTCTGATTGTCGAGGATATCATTGACTCCGGACGCACCCTGTCGTATCTTTGCAACTATCTGACACTGAAAGGTGCCAAGAGTGTCAAAACGGTTACACTGCTTGATAAGCCTTCCCGCCGTGAGGTCGACTTTACGCCCGACTACCACGGTACGGTCATCCCCGATTACTTTGTTGTCGGTTACGGACTGGACTACGCAGAACGCTACCGCGCACTGCCGTTTGTCGGCATTCTCAAGCCTGAGGTTTATACCCATCATTGATTCCCCGCGCTGCAACAGCGGCTGCCGCGCTTCCGTTCCCAATACCCGCCGCTGAGATTGGATCGTGCTATGAAGAACTCCCTCAAGGTGATTATCTTCTACGTCGCGCTGATAGCCATTGTGCTGTTTGCGTCGAGCGTGGTTTTTGACACCGTCGAACAGGAAAAAACACAGTACAGCGATATCATCGAGTATTTCGTCCACGAGCAGGTCGATTCCTTCGTTCTGACCTCGGACAACGAAATGCAGCTGACCTTAAAGGATCAGACCATCGTTGTATATCAGCTGCGCAGCTATGAAACCTATGAACTGAATTTCTCAGAAATCGCCGAACAGCAGTATCTGGACGGCATTCTGACCGATTATGATATCGAACCGCCGACCACCTATCCGTGGTGGCTGTCCCTGCTGCCGTATCTGCTCGTCATCGTCTTCTTTATTGCGATGTGGGTTTATGTCATGAATCAGGCAAACGGCAAGGGCGGTGGAAGAAACAACATCGCGGGCTTCGGCCGCGCACGTGCCAAGCTCGGCTCGGACGAAAAGAAGAAGGTTCTGTTCTCCGATGTCGCAGGTGCTGATGAAGAAAAGGAAGAGCTGCGTGAAATCGTTGATTTTCTGCGCGATCCCTCCAAGTTTACCAAGCTCGGTGCCAAGATTCCCCACGGCGTACTGCTGATGGGCCCTCCCGGTACCGGTAAAACCCTGCTTGCAAAGGCAGTTGCAGGTGAGGCAAACGTTCCGTTCTACTCTATTTCCGGTTCTGATTTTGTAGAAATGTATGTCGGTGTCGGTGCCTCCAGAGTCCGTGACCTCTTTGATACCGCAAAAAAGAATCCTGCTGCAATCATCTTCATTGACGAAATTGACGCAGTCGGTCGTCACCGCGGTGCCGGTCTTGGCGGCGGACACGACGAACGTGAACAGACGCTGAACCAGCTGCTTGTCGAAATGGATGGTTTCGGCGGAAATGACGGTGTTATTGTCATCGCCGCAACCAACCGTCCCGATATTCTTGACCCTGCCCTGCTCCGTCCCGGACGCTTTGACCGTCAGGTCACTGTCAGCTATCCCGATCTCCAAGGACGTGAAGATATCCTCAAGGTTCACGCAAGAGGCAAGCCATTTGAAGCCGATGTCAGCCTGCGTGAAGTTGCACAGACCACCGTTGGCTTCACCGGTGCCGATCTTGCGAACCTGCTCAACGAAGCAGCCCTCCTTGCGGCGCGCAAGGGCAAGCATCTGATCGGCAAAAACGACATTGAAGAAGCAACCATCAAGGTCATTGTCGGTCCGCAGAAGAAAGGCAGAAAGCGTTCGGAGCATGATATCAAGCTCACCGCGTATCACGAAGCCGGTCACGCCATCTGTACACGTCTGCTTCCGACGCAGGACCCGGTTACGCAGATCTCGATTATCCAGTCCGGACGTGCCGGCGGTTATACGCTGTCCCCGCCCGTTGAGGATAAGTCCTACATGTCCAAGCGCGGCATGGAGGAGGAGATCGTTTCTCTGCTCGGCGGCCGCGTCGCAGAAGCCATCATCTTCGGCGATATTTCCACCGGTGCATCCAATGATATCCAGCGTGCAACCAATATGGCGCGCAGCATGGTTACCAAGTACGGTATGAGCGACAAGCTCGGTCCGATCGTCTACGGCTCGGAGCATTCCTCCGATGAAGTATTCCTCGGCCGTGACTTCAATTCCTCCCGCAACTATTCCGAAAAGACAGCAAACGAAATCGACGAGGAAATTCGTTCGATCGTCGATACGGCATACCGTCACGCAGAACAGCTTCTGCGCGATAACATCGAAAAGCTGCACTTCATCTCCGAATATCTCCAGAAGAATGAAGTCATGGACGGCGCACAGTTTGCCGCTGTCATGGACGGCAATCCGACCATGGAAGACCTCGATGCCATGGTTGCCGAAAAGCGCCGTATCAGCGAAGAAGAAAACCGCGCTCGTGCAAAGGCGGAGGAAGAAGCTCGTAAACGCGACGAAGAAGCCGCGCGTGTACGAGACGAGGAAGAACGCAAGAAGAACGATCCGCAGCGTCCGCTTTCTCCAATGGAGCAGTTTGCCCGCCGGATGGAAGAAGAAGAGCGCCGTATCCAGGAAGAAGAACGCAAAAAACAGGAAGAACAGAATTCCGACGACGATTCCGACAATTCCGACAACAACTGATATACTTGCAGCCACCGCAGATAACGGGGCTTCATAAAACAGGTTCAGTCCCGGCAGTGTACGTTGCCGGGACTTTGTTTGTATATAGCAGCCAAAATATAAATTGCTAAATTGGAAATTCGTACGATATCATTATAAATGCTGGAGGTATCATACCGATGATTTTGAATGCCAAAGAATGTAAACTGCAAGTGCAGAATATGCAATTTGACTATATTACATTCGGCAGCGGAACGAAACCGCTTGTGATGATACAGGGTCTCAATACACGCGGAATCAAAGGCGCTGCACTGCCGCTTGCCTATATGTACCGCATATTCGCAAAGGATTATAAGGTATATCTGTTTGACAGACGCCCCCGCGCTGAAGATGGTATTACAGTAAGAGATATGGCATCGGATATTGCCGCATCCATGGATACATTAAACCTCAAACATGCTGATGTCATTGGTGTATCGCAAGGCGGTATGATCGCGCAATACCTTGCCGTCGACCGACCTGATCTGGTTCGCAAATTGGTGCTTGCCGTGACACTCTCCCGAAATAACGATACAGTTACGAAAGTCGTCAGCGACTGGATTAATATGGCAGAACAGGGCGACATGAGAACGCTGGTTGCGGACATGGCTGAAAAGATGTACTCCGATGCCTATATCAAAAGGTACCGTCTGTTTCTCCCGCTGCTGACAGTTCTGCAAAAGCCAAAGGATGTGGCGCGATTCATTGTTCTGGCGAAAGCCTGTCTGACCTGCAGTACATATGAGGACCTTGATAAAATCAAATGCCCTGTATTTGTTCTTGGCGGCGGACAGGATAACATCGTTTCCGGTATCGCCTCAACTGAAATTGCAGAAAAACTCGGATGCAAAATACATATGTATGATACGCTGGGACATGCCGCATATGAAGAAGCTCCGGATTTTAATCAATTGATTTACGATTTCTTGATTGATTAAAAGTCCACTTCTATAAACATTGTGTTTTGTATGATGTTACACTGCACACAAGTCTTTCATACGTAAGTATAGGTACCTCGCAGAGGCAACAGTAATCTCAATCACCCTCGTATACTTCCCTTTTCACAAGATGGTCATTACAAAATCTATACACAACAAAAATACCGACTTATGATCGTTGTCATAGGTCGGTTTCTCAGCTTTTGATGCCGTGTCTGAATGTATGGTGGTTATTTGGGAATATAACAAAAAAAGACAGAGAACCGAAACATTCTCTGTCTTTCATGATTTTAATGATTATTCGTCGTCTTCGCCGTCGAGCGCCTTGAGATCTTCACAGGATTCACATGCGTCGCATTCGTCGCAGCAATCACCGCAGTCACCGTCACACTCGTCGCAGATGCAGGAGAAGGATTCGTTACACGCCGGGCAGGTGATGTCGTCGGGATCAACGGAATCGTCGAAATAAACGGTTTCACCGCAATAGGGGCATTCTACTTCGATGAAGTCATCGTCGTCGATGTAATCTTCATCGTCGTCTTCGTCATCGTAGTAGTCGTCTTCGTCCTCATCTTCATAGATGATGTCTTCGACATCAGCCAGATCGTCATCCAGCTCGTCCAGATAGCCCTGTGCATCTGCCATGGAATCTTCCAGGTCAGCAACAGACTTGGACATGTCCTCAAGAATGTCAGCCATTGCGCAGAGAACCTTGCCTTCCGCAGTTTCCTTGCCAATGTTCAGACCTTCCATCAGACCCTTGAGATATGCTACCTTTTCAGTCAGTGTCATGTTCACAGACCTCCTTTGGTTAATCTTTGCATTCAGCCATGGAGACTTCATGCATGAGAAATCATTGTAGGGGCGATTCAAGAATCGCCCGAACAAATTTTATACTTGCTTAGTATAACCGATTATGCTCTTTCGAGATATTCGCCGGTTCTGGTGTCAATACGGATAACAGTACCGTTGTCGATGAACAGCGGAACCTTGATGACAGCGCCGGTTTCGAGCGTAGCGGGCTTGGTGGTACCGGTAGCGGTGTCACCCTTGAAGCCGGGTTCGGTATCGGTGATGGTGAGTTCAACGAACATGGGCGGTTCAACGCCGAAGACAGAACCCTTGTAGGAGTTGATGCGGCAGATCATTTCTTCCTTGACGAACTTGAAGTTGTCATCGAGAAGGTCCTTGCCGACCGGGATCTGTTCATAGGATTCCATATCCATGAAGTAGTACAGGTCGCCGTCGTTGTACATATACTGCATATCCTTTCTTTCGATATGCGCCGGCGGGAACTTGTCGGTGGGGGAGAAGGTCTTTTCAATAACGGAGCCGTTGATAACGTCTCTGAGCTTGGTTCTGACGAACGCAGCACCCTTACCGGGCTTGACATGCTGGAATTCGATGACCTGGACAACCTTGCCGTCCATTTCAAATGTTACGCCGTTCTTAAAATCGCCTGCAATAACCATAATTTTCTATAACCTCCAAATTATTATAAAGCAAAACTATAGGCATATAATACTACTATATTTTACTATATTTTCGTATTTTTTTCAAGTGTTATGTGTGAAAAATTTCCCTTATATTTTCCCCTGTCTTTGTGCAAAACATGCAAATACCGAGAAAAAACATCAAAGAATAATCAATTCCTTGGGAGATTTTGTGATATTTTCCGCGCGTCCTCCATGAATGATGACCATATCTTCAATGCGGACGCCGTACTGTCCTTCCAGATATATGCCGGGTTCGACTGTGACAACATGACCGTTTTCCAGCAGCGTGGAGGTGTTTCCGGAGTTCAGACCGGGCTTTTCGTGAATGTAAAGACCGACGCCGTGACCGAGGGAGTGTCCGAACTTGCCCTTGTAGCCGGCATTGTCGATGATATCACGTGCGATCTTATCCATTTCCGCACAGTTGGAATGCCAGTCAATGGCCTCCAGAACCGCACACTGTGCACGCAGAACCGTGTCGTATACGCGGCGCATTTCCGCATCCGCCTCACCGATGACAACCGTTCTTGTCATGTCAGAGCAGTATCCGTTGTAGATACAGCCAAAGTCCATGGTCAGAAAGCCCTTTTCAAGCCGACGGTTCTTCGGTTCGCCGTGCGGAAGTGCCGATGCCGCACCGGATACGCAGATGGTCGAAAACGAGGTACCGGAAGCACCGCACTTCTTCATGAAGTATTCCAGCTCGACGGCAATCTCCGTCTCTGTTCTCTCTGGCGTGATAAAGCCGAGAATGTGTTCAAATGCCGCGTCACCGATGGATTGCGCCCGCTTGATCATATCAAGCTCATATTCGGTCTTGACTGTGCGCTGTACCTCCAGAAGACCGCCGATCGGTTCCAGTGCATTTTCCTCGCCGAAGACCTTCTTGTACCAGTTGAACAGATCCACCGTGACAACCTTGTCCTCAAAGCCAACGGTTTTCACATCAAAGCCGCGCAGCGTGTCGCGGACAAATTCGAGTCCGGACTTGTCATATACGGTGAACAGCGGGTCGTTGATTTCTGCGCGCGCCGCTTCAATATAACGGAAATCGACAAAAACCAGCGCACGGTCACGCAGGACTGCGACATATCCGTCCTGAAGATTGAAGCCGGTCAGATAATACTGATGCATTTCCGACGTGATAAGGATCGCATCCAGATTCTCCGGAAACGATGCCTGCAATTTTTTTACATTTTCGGTATTCATGATTCATTCTCCTGTTTGTTGTTACTGATCCGTGGGTACGACGTTCAGCTCGAACAGCGTGCGTTCCGCTTTTGCGCCGTGGATTTCAATAAGATAATCAAGTACAATCGTGCCGCCGTCCATCGTCAGTTCATTTTGCACTCTGCGTGCATAAATACAGATTTCAAACGGCATAATCGGCGTCTCGTAAACGCAGATATGGCGACGCTCCTGCTCAAACACCAGCGTCGTCGTAACGGAACCGTAGCGCAGCATGGTTACGGTTTCCGGTTCGTTTTCTGTAAACGAGACAGTTGTGGTCGAACCATCCATACCGGTCAGCTCCGTCTCGTCGTAAGAAAGCGAGATTCTGCCGTCAGCGTCGCGGGACAGTGTTCCCTGCGTGCGGATCTCAAGCAAAGTGTCCTCTTCCTCGGGCGCGGCAGTCAGCTCCATTTCGTCGCCGAATGCCTCAATGATGCCGCGGAACAGCTCGGTATTGGATGCCTCCTGCTGCATGGAGCGCAGATGGATGGACACCGATCGTTTCATTTCATTCATTAGCGGTAATTTCCTTTTCCTTGTTGTTATCGGTCTTGCTGTCCGATCCTGCATTTTGCAGAATCAGGCGTTCTGCGTAGATCTGATTGGCAAATGCGATGGCCGTCGTCGTCAGCGTGCAGTCACAGCGCCGCAGCTCGGACAAATAGGACAAATCCTCATCGCCGGCGACAGTATGATGCAGAACCGTTTCAAATATATGGCAGAACCGATCGTGGAATTGCGCGGCAGGATCACCGTCACCGCTTCCCATATCCTCTCTGCACTGTGCAATCAGGGCACCGCACAGACCGATGGACAACACCTGCTTTGCGCAGAACAGCACCATCAGCGCAGAAACCGCGGCACGGCTGTAGCGCTTTTTGACCGGGGACTGTACGATTTTCTGTTTGACATAGTTGTTGATCATTGTCGCGGTGATGCTGCGGCCATCATCGTCGGTATCATAGAATACCGCCAATTTCTGCGACAGATACCCAACCACCTGATCCATATACAGCTCAATCTCCGGCAGCTCCTGCCAGCGCGGAAAGGTAAAGGACGCGATCTGCTCACGCCAGTTTTGCAGTTTATCGGTTGTTGCTTGCATGGAATCATCCTTTCTTTTTCGGAATCTTCTGTTTAATTATATCACATTTTCGGTGAAAGTCAATAGTCTTCCGATATCTTGTATCTGCTGCATGATATCAGGGCTTGATTTTTGACGGATTTTATGGTATGATGATACATAGAAAAACGATGGAATTCACCGCCGCAAAAAGGAGCCGCCCATGCCGTCACCAAAAAAAGCCTATCTTGAAATCACCAATGTCTGCAATCTGTCCTGCGCGTTCTGTCCCGGAACCAAGCGTCCGCCGCGATCACTGACAGCAGCAGAGTTTTCCGATCTTGCGCAAAAACTGCGTCCGTGGGCAGAGTATCTGTACTTTCATCTGATGGGTGAGCCGACAGCACATCCACAGCTGCCCGATTTTCTGCGTCAGGCAAACTGCATGGGCTTCCGCACCGTCATCACAACCAACGGAACTCTGCTTGCCCGCCGCGGGAACACACTGCTTTTGGACGGTGTACGTCCGTATAAAATCAGCATTTCCCTGCATTCATTTGAAGCAAATGACATCCCTCTCTCCTTTGAGGATTACATTTCCTCCTGTCTTGCGTTTGCAAAAAAAGCCGCTTCGTGCAGCATCATTGCCGTTCTGCGGTTATGGAATCTTGACGGACGGGCATCCGGTGCGCGCAACCAGAAAAACGATGCGGTTCTCTCAATGATGCACAAGGCATTTCCTGACGCATGGGTTAAAACACGGTCCGGCTTCCGTCTGGCGGATCATGTGTTTCTGGAATGGGGCGAAAAGTTCGACTGGCCGGATCCGAATGCGCCCATTCTCCAGGAAGACGGCTTCTGCTACGGTCTGCGTGACCAGATCGGAATCCTTTCCGACGGCACCGTCGTTCCCTGCTGTCTGGACCACGACGGCGATATCCCGCTCGGAAATCTGTTTTCGCAAAGCCTGGATGAAATTCTGACATCTCCGCGAGCAAAATCCATTTACGACGGATTTACATCGCACAAATGCGCAGAAGCCCTCTGCCGGCGCTGTATGCGTGCCTCCTATTACAGAGTATAACACATCAACGCTTCGTTGACCTGTACAACAAAAGATTGTTTGTTGACTTTTTCACTCCCACACGGTATAATGATGGCATCAGCTGAAATCCAGAATCCCGATGCATCGGCACCCAACCATGAAAGGAGCCATACCATGCATTTACCGCTTGGAGAAAACCTGCGCCGTCTGCGCGCAGAATATGCCATTACCCAGGAACAGCTTGCTCTGTCTCTCGGTGTCACCCCTCAGGCAGTTTCCCGTTG
Source organism: Oscillospiraceae bacterium (assembly GCA_015064785.1). Lineage (GTDB taxonomy): Bacteria > Bacillota > Clostridia > Oscillospirales > CAG-272 > RGIG3925. The sequence goes on along the minus strand of SVRM01000008.1, from coordinate 11,126 downwards.
GGAGTCCGCCGCAGGTTATCCCGACATTGAGCTGCTGCCCGTCATTGCCGCACAGTTCCATACCTCCGTCGACATTCTTCTCGGATGCCGCCAGACAGAGGAGGAACAGACCATGCAGGATATGAAAGCCGCACTCATCAGCGCCGGCGAATACGGAACAGACGCCGAATACCTTGCCTGTGCGCGTCGTGCCGCTGCACGATTCCCGACCGAAGAATTCTTCCGCTCGGAGCTTGCATGTGCCCTCTCCCGCACCATCTGGGAGGAGCATCCCGACGAGGATGCAATGCGCGAAGCGGAGGGCATCTGGCAGGCACTGCTCTCTCAAACCCGTGACGACCGCATCCGCTATGACTGTATCGAAGGGCTTGTCACCCTGTATGCCCGCGGGTATCACGATTCCGCCCGTGCACGCGCGATGTGTGATCGTTTGCCGAAGATGAAATACTGCCGTGAGTTTCTGCTCTCGCAGGGCATCGGCGACGGACATACCGCCGAATACATTCAGGACGAGATTGATAAGCTGACCGACTGTCTCGGATGTGCCATCCACAACCTTGTCCTGTCCGAGGATTTACCCAACGACCCCGACACATGGGATTCCAAGATTGCGATGATGCGCACGTCCAACAAACTGTATGAGATGATCTACGGCGAGGACATGATGTTCTATCACAACCGCCTGTCGTTCGGGCACTGGATCATCTCCACCTACGAAATGTCGCTGGGACGCACGGAAGACGCCATGACCTCCCTTGAGCGCATGACAGACCACGCTGTCGCCTATGATATCTCTTACCGCGACGACCACGGCAAAACATATTCCTCCCCCTATGTCAATACCGTCGTCTATCCCGTACCCGGCGATCCCGATTTTCATGAGCTGCACGAGCACTCCAATTCCCACTTCCTGCTCGAAAAGCTCCAAAATCAGCGCTATGATCCAATCCGCGATACCGAGCGGTTTGGGACAGTGCTTGCCCGACTGCGGGAATATGACCGATAACACGAAAAACAGCGCAAAGCCGATGCAGACTTTGCGCTGTTCGTTCATTCTGTATTTATGTACCGCTTGCCTGTGCATCGAAAATATCAAGCAGTTCCGCGAAGTTGGAGTCGTACTTCTTGCTGTTTTTCTCATACAGGGACGTAATCGTATCGGTTCCGTCAGTGTCAGCTGTACGGAAAATGCGGAACAAACCGGAGCCTGACGTACCGATACCGCCGCCGATCGCTTCACCGTAGATCAGACCGAAATCCGTCGTGATGGACGAGCGGATGATGTCGATCATCTCGGAAGATTCCTCATTGCGCGTGTATTTCTCCTTGAGTGCCGTTTCATAATATGCCGGACGGAGCACGCGATAGGACTCAATCGCCATCGCTTCCAGAACAGCACCCGTACTCTCGGTGTTCTGCGAGGTGATCGGAATACCGAAGATCGTGCAGTTGTCGGTGATCTGTGTCAAATACTGTTCCTGCGATTCGTCAAACTTCGCACAGGGAATCAGATAGAAGTCATCCTTCATATCGCGCAGCTCCTCAAAGGTGTAGCAGAGCGTGTTGGTGATGAACAAACAGTTGCCCTCAGCAAAGTACAGACCCATATGATTGCCCCAGTCTTTATACTCCGGCGTGTTCTGATAGTCATTGATATTCATAATACCGTTTGTATTCTCGATCATGTGCGACAGCTTTTCCCAGATGTTCGCTGTCCGCTCCGTCATCAGAGACAGCACAGGCCTGCCGTCAGCATCACGGGACGTATAGTTGATGCCGCATCCGAAGGTGTACATATCAATAAACGCATATGCCATACCGACCTGATCGGGAATATCGGTAATGCCGTTGTTGTTCAGATCAAGATAGACCTGCTGGGAATACTCGCGCATGAGATCGATGGTCCACTTGCCGTCACGGACGATATCGTAAATGTTGTCATCAGGCGCGATGCTGTCCCAAAGACGCTTGTTGACATATGTGCCGATAAAGCCGCCCGTATACAGCGTTGTGATGTCACCAGTCACCCAGTAAACACCGTTGTAGGACATTTCATCGATGTACTGTGTTGCCCAGTAGGGCTGTTTGTAATCCACATACGGGACATCCTCATAATTGAGAAAATACCCGAGCGCCGAGCCGCTGATGCTGTACGCCTGATAGGCAGCAACCGCATCGTAGACGTCGTCGCCTGAACGGATAACCTTTTCCACCGCACCGATCATAGACTTCGGATCGACCGTTTTCGGCTCAACGATTTTCACATTCAGCGCCTCCTGCACGGCAAGATTGCGCTGATAAACCGCAGAGTCGACCACATCGGGAGTATCCTCCTCGGCATACAGCGTGCGGTACATCTGATCGATGCCGCTCCATCCCATTTCCACGATGAAGCGCACTTCCTTGCCGCCGAAGTCAAGAGACTCGTCAAGCACATCGGAAATCAGAATGTCCTGGGGTTCCCCATCGACTGCGGCCGTGGTTTGTGTCCCCGTTTGCGCACCGGTTTCCACGGGTGTTGTTCCCGTATCACCGCAGGCACACAGTACAGAAGAGAGAACGAGAAACGATGCAAACAGCATTGTGACTTTTTTCATGACAGCTCTCCTTTTATGGATTTGTATTTATTTTTTTATAGCCCCGAGAACACCCGGATGGCATTTTCTACGTCGATACGCATCCCCTCTGTTGCTGCTTTCACAATGTCATGATACTGGGTAAAGGTCTTGCCCATAATGGCTTCCGCACCGGCCTTGGACATGTAGGTGTAATAGTTGATCTTGGAAATACCGAGTGAGATGACGCGGCGGTAGTCCTCAACCGAAACACCGGAGCCGCCGTGCATGACGAGCGGAACGGAAACAAGTTCATTGATCCTCGCAAGACGGTCAAAGTCAAGCTTCGGTTCCTTGAGATACATGCCGTGCACTGTACCGAACGCGCAGGCAAGTGCATCAATACCGGTTTCCGCGACAAACTTCACCGCCATATCGGGATCGGTGTAAATGGATTCGGGATTGTCCATATCCTGTGCATTGCCGCCTTCCCGCGCACCCATCGAACCGATTTCCGCTTCCACAGACGCACCGGTTTGGGCAGCCATACGAACCGCTTCCTTTGTCATTGCAAAGTTTTCTTCATGAGACAGTGCTGAGCCGTCGAACATGACACCGGTGAAGCCAAGCTCCAGACCGCGCTTGATATAGTCAAGATCGGTACCGTGGTCAAGATGAACACAGACAGGAACCGTGGACTTCTTTGCCGCCGCCAGCATGATCGGGGCAACTTCTTCCATCGTGCAAAGCCCCATTTCCTCATGCACCTGTGCGTGCATCAGAATCACGGGCTGGTTCAGTGCTTCCGCCGCCGCGATGATTGCGCGCAGAGATGCCAGATTCGGGGTGTTGAACGAACCGACAGCAATTTTGCGCTCCTCGGCAATTGCCAGAATTTCCTTTAATGTAACAAGCATGAGAGTTCTCCTTTTATATGATTTGTTTTTATTGATTCAAAGCACTGTGCGGATCACGCAGATGCAGCTGCTGCACCGGTGTTATCCCAAACTGTTCCGCATAACGGAAGCCGTCCTCGATCACCGCTGTATCCGTCAGCATGTCCGGGGTGTGTGCGTCGCAGCCAAGGATCGCCGTACAGCCAACCTCTGCGGCAATGCGCCAGAATCGGTCATTGGGATAAGCCCGCCCGCCGCCAAGTCCAAGCAAATTGATTTCCAGCGGAATCTGCATGTCTTTTGCACATTCACACAGTCTGACAATATGACGCCGGTACGTTTCGTCGTCTCCGATAAAGTGAATCAGATCGGGATGCGCAACACAGGAAAATGCACCGGTTTTCATGCCGGCTATGACACGGTCAACATACAGACCGAGCTTCCATTCCTCGTCGGTCGCCGCACCGGAATATCCGTCAGATCGGCTTTTTGCGCGCTCGGGCGGAAATTCATTTTCAAAAAAGTGCTGTCCGAGAATCAGATAATCCACAGGATACCGACAGATGGAAGCAAGACTGCGTGCGAAATACCGCGGGTAATATTCCATTTCATAACCGATGTAAATGGAGATCTGGCCGGCATATCTATGCTTCAGCGCGTCCAGTGTCATGGCGTAGATTTCTGTCTGTTCCGGCAGCATCCGGAAATCGGAGACATACCCTTCGTCGAATATCATCGGAGCGTGATCGGCAAAGCCAAGAATCTGCATACCGGCAGCGCGTGCAGCTTCGATATAGGCAGTCTCCACGCCCTGCGCGTGATGACAGCGCGGGGTATGCGTATGATAGTTTGCGGTGAGTACCGCAGGTGTGGTTTTAGTTTTCATTGGAACTGCTCCGTTCGGGATCGGTTTGGGACATTGATATTATTATTTTACAATGGAATTGTCTGACTGTCAAGGCAAAACAAAAAATTTTCCGGTGAAGACATGATTTTTACAATCTTAGCGTATAATTCTTTGATATTTTTATCACAAAAGACTTGCGAAAAATCAAAATATGTGGTATAATGTAGCTTGGTATAAAATGATATCTGAAACCGGCGAAAAATTCGGGATTCCGATGTCATCCACAACATTTTTAAGGAGGATATGATCCATGCAAAAGAAAATCAGCAGCAATCCTTTCAACGGTACACCCGAACAGGAAGCAAAGCTGCAGGAAGTCATCGCCGCACACAAGCATGACAAGAGCTACCTGATGGCAGTTATGCAGCATGCTCAGGAAATTTACGGCTATCTTCCCATGGAAGTACAGAACATGATTGCAGAGGGTATGGAAGTTCCGCTGGAAAAGGTTTTCGGTGTTGCTACCTTCTACGCACAGTTCTCTCTCACCCAGAAGGGTCAGTACCACATCGCAGTATGTCTCGGTACCGCCTGCTACGTCAAGGGCTCCGGTCTGATCTTTGACGCACTCCAGAAGGAACTCGGCATCGGCGGTGACGAATGCACCGAAGATGGCAAGTACTCCCTGGCAGCAACCCGTTGTATCGGTGCCTGCGGTCTTGCACCCGTTCTTACCGTCAATGACGAAGTTTACGGCAGACTGACCGACAAGGATGTCCCCGGCATTCTTGCTAAGTATAAATAATCCCGGGAAACCGATTTGGGTGTGAAAAACACCGGAATATGGAGAAGCTATGAAAATCAGTGAGATCAGAGATCTTCTTGCCGCCGATGTGCTGTGCGGCGAGGATCAGCTCGACCGTGAGGTCGCATCTGCCTGCTGCAGCGATATGATGAGCGATGTCCTCGCTTATGTCAAGGATCAGGGGGTGCTTTTGACCGGGCTCTGTAATGCACAGGTCATCCGTACCGCCAATATGATGGATATGCACTGCGTGATTTTTGTCCGCTCCAAAAAGCCGACCGACGATATGATCGCGCTGGCCGAAGAATGCGGAATTGCTGTCATGAGCAGCCGCGTCAGAGCCTATGTCGCCTGCGGCAAGCTCTGGCAGGCAGGGCTGACAAGCGACACGGAGGATCATGATGTCTGAAGCAGTAAAGTTCCATTTCGACGTCGACGGTTCGGACTTTTCGTCTGCTGGCGCCGCGTCCGTCATGGTGAAGAAAAAACTGCGCCAGCTCGGATATCCGCCGGAGGTCATACGCAAAGTCTCCATAGCAATGTACGAGGGTGAAATCAACATGGTCATCCACGCCAACGGCGGTACCGCCGATGTGGAGGTATATGACGACGAAATCGTCATCATCCTGTCTGATACCGGTCCCGGTATCCCGGATGTCGGTCTTGCGATGCAGGAGGGCTACTCCACCGCACGCGAGAACATCCGGACACTTGGATTCGGCGCAGGCATGGGACTTCCGAACATGAAGAAGTATACCGATTCCATGGAGATCGACACCAAAATCGGTGAGGGTACCACGATTACCATGCGTGTCGCACTCTGACCGATTCCAATCAAACGTATCGAGGTGTGTATGAATACAGATTACAAGCATTCGGTCTCGCTTGTCGTTGACAAGTGCAGAGGATGCACAACCTGTCTCAAGCGCTGCCCGACCGAGGCCATCCGCATCCGTGACGGACACGCGGTGATTAACCCGGTTCGCTGCATCGACTGCGGGGAATGCATCAAGGTCTGTCCCTACAAGGCAAAAAAGGCGACGCATGATGATCTGTCCGTCCTCGGTAAGTATCAGTACACGATTGCGCTTCCGGCGCCGTCGCTGTACGGACAGTTCGACAATCTTGACAATATCGGCTATATCATCCGCGGTCTGCGCGATATCGGCTTCGACGATGTATTCGAGGTCGCGTGTGCGGCGGAAATGGTAACTGCTTATACCCGGTACTACATCAAGCGGGAAGGGATTCCAAAACCCGTCATCAGCTCCGCATGTCCGACCATCTCGCGTCTGATCAGCATGAATTATCCGTCTCTGTGCGAAAATATCATGCCGATTCTGCCGCCGGTTGACATTGCCGCTTACCTTGCGCACAATTACGCAAAGGAAAAGCATCCGGAGCTTTCCGATGACGAAATCGGCATCATCTTCATTTCTCCGTGTCCTGCAAAGGTCAGCTATGTCCGCAATTCCTTCGCCGGCGAGCGCAATTATATCTCCGCAACCGTTTCGGTGCGTGATGTGTACTTTGCTCTGCTCGACGTCATGGATAAACGTGCAGACGAACCGCTTGACACAACCGAATCCGGTATGATCGGCATCGGCTGGGCATCAACCGGCGGTGAATCCTCCGCGATTCTGAATGAGCATTATCTTGCTGCCGACGGCATTGAAAACTGTATCCGCGTGCTGGATCAGATCGACAATTCCGATATTACCAATCTTGATTTCATTGAGCTGAATGCCTGCTCCGGCGGCTGTGTGGGCGGCGCGATGACCGTTGCAAATCCCTACATCGCTCAGGCAAGACTTCAGTCTCTCAAGCGTTATCTTCCTGTCTCTCCCAACCGACCGGCGGGCGAATGGATTCCTGACGAATTCTTCAATGAGAAGGGCGTTGAGTATAATCCCTACGCACGGCTGTCCGCGGACAGACACACAGCGATGCGCATGATGAGCGAGATTGAAAAAATCACGGAATGTCTGCCCGGCATCGACTGCGGCTCCTGCGGTGCACCGACCTGTATGGCGTTTGCCGAGGATATTGTCAAAAATGAAACCAATGCAGACGAATGTACCGTAATCATGCGTGAACTTTTCCACGAATATATCGAGAAAAGGAAAAGTGAATCGGTCTTTGATCGTCTGAAGCCGTTTCAGAAACGGGACAAAGATACGGAGGGAGAGAGCTGATATGACTGTCAATGAAGCTGTAACAGCACTCGGTCTGACTCTGTTATGCGGTGACGGCGACCGCGAGATCACCGGTGTTTACGTCGGAGACCTGCTCAGCCGCTGTATGAGCCGCGTGGAGGAAGGCTGCCTTTGGATCACCATTATGTCCAACATCAACGCCGTCGCTGTCGCGGCGCTGACCGATCCCGCCTGCATCATCTTCGCAGAGGATGTAGAGGTCGAGGATGAGGTTTTGCAGCGCGCCCGCAGCAACGACATTACCATTGCCCAAAGCACGCAGGACGCCTATGCGCTTTGCGTGGCATACCATAATGCCTGCGGTGACCTGTCATGAGCCGCTATCTGACCGATCTGCACATCCATTCGTGTCTGTCTCCGTGCGGAGATGATGACATGACGCCCGGCAACATCGCCGGTATGGCTGTGCTTAACGGCTTGCAGATTGTTGCGCTGACCGACCACAACACCGCAAAAAACTGTCCCGCCTTTTTCCGTGCGGCAAAGGGCTACGGACTGATTCCGATTGCAGGCATGGAGCTGACAACCGCGGAAGATATTCACGCCGTCTGTCTGTTCCGGACACTGGAGGATGCGCTGGACTTCGACCGGTTTGTCGAGGAACGCCGCTTCCCGATCAAAAACAAGCCTGCCATTTTCGGACAGCAGCTTCTGATCGGAGAAAACGACGAAATCGTCGGTGAGGAGGAAATCCTGCTCATCAACGCTGTCAACATTTCTCTTGAAGAAGCACACCATGAGGTCACGTCGCGCGGCGGTGTCTGCTATCCGGCACACATTGACCGCAATTCCAACGGTATCATTGCAATGCTCGGCGATTTCCCGCCCGAACCGCAGTTTACCGCATTTGAACTCAACGACGCAGCCTCACGCGACAGCATGAAACAGCGCCATCCGATCTTGTCGGAACGATCGCTCGTTCATGTCGCCGCATCGGATGCCCATTATCTGACAGACATTGCAGAGGATGGCTTTCCTCTGGAACTGGACGACGAGCCATATTCATCGGCACTCGTCACAAACCGTCTGATCGATTATCTTTTGAAACAGGAGCGTGAAATGCGGAATGGATGAGCTTTCGCTGTATGTACTCGATATCACCATGAATTCCGTCAGAGCCGGCGCGGATACCATCGGTATCACCCTCGACGAAGCGGGAAAATGGCTTGATTTCTCTGTGTCCGACAACGGATGCGGCATGACCGAGGAACAGGTAAAGCGTCTGTCCGATCCGTTCTTCACCACCAGAAAGACCCGTAAGGTCGGTCTGGGAATCCCGTTTCTTACCATGCTTGCGGAGATGACCGGCGGCTTTGTCCGCATCACTTCCGTTCACGAATCCGTCTCCGATGACCACGGAACAACGACCTATGCGCGCTTCGGTCGGAATCACATCGATTTCATTCCGCTCGGCGATATGGTTGAAACAGTGCTGACCCTCATTCAGGGTTCGCCCGATATCAATTTCACGTATACCCACAAAACAGAATCCGGCACGGTTTCCCTGTCGTGCGAGGAGCTGCGGGCAATACTGGAAGATGTTCCACTGAATGAACCGGAGGTCCTTGCGTGGATCCGGGAAAATCTCCGTGAACAATATGCTGCACTTGCATCCGAATCCAACCGTTAACCATTAAAATTTCAATAGAAGGAAGGAATATTACCATGAAGTCACTTGAAGAGCTGAAGGCGATCAAGGCGAAAATGCAGGACAAGGTCAATCTGCGTACTTCCAGCGCACAGACCCGCGTTGTTGTCGGTATGGCAACCTGCGGTATCGCTGCAGGCGCACGTCCCGTTCTGGCCGCATTTGTCGAAGGTATCAACGAAGCAGGCCTTTCCGATAACGTTATCGTTACCCAGACCGGCTGCATCGGTATCTGCCAGTACGAACCCGTTGTTGAAATCTTCAACGGCGAAGACAAGGTTACCTATGTCAAGATGACCGCTGACCGTGCGAAGGAAGTTATCGAAAAGCACATCAAGGGCGGCAAGGTCGTCACCGAATACACCATCGGCGAAGCTACCAAATAATCAGGAGGAAAGAAACCAATGATTCGTTCACACGTTCTTATCTGCGGCGGTACCGGCTGTACTTCGTCCGGAAGCGCCGCGCTTCGTGACACGCTCGCTGCTGAACTTCAGGCTAAGGGTCTTGAAAATGAAGTCAAGATCGTTATGACCGGTTGTTTCGGTCTCTGCGCGCTCGGTCCGATCATGATCATCTACCCCGAGGGAACCTTCTACTCCATGGTTCAGAAGGAAGACATCCCCGAAATCGTTGAAGAACACCTGCTCAAGGGTCGTATCGTCGAACGTCTTGTTTACACCGATACCGGTGATGCTGAAGCAAAGGCTGCAAACGATGTTTCCCTCAATGACACTGTTTTCTACAAGAAGCAGAAGCGTATCGCACTCCGTAACTGCGGTGTCATCAACCCTGAGGACATCGACGAGTACATCGCTCGTGACGGTTACTTCGCACTCGAAAAGGTTCTCACCAAGATGAGCCCTGACGATGTTATCAATGAAATCCTCGCATCCGGTCTTCGCGGACGCGGCGGCGGCGGCTTCCCGACCGGTCGTAAGTGGGCATTCACCAAGGCATCTGCCGGCGACCAGAAGTATGTCGTTTGTAACGCCGATGAAGGTGACCCCGGCGCGTTCATGGACAGATCCCTTCTCGAAGGTGACCCCCATGCGCTGATCGAAGCAATGGCAATCTGCGGCTACGCAGTCGGCGCTGACCAGGGTTACGTTTACGTCCGTGCAGAATACCCGATCGCAGTCAAGAGACTCCAGATCGCCATCGACCAGGCACGTGAATACGGCCTGCTCGGCAAGAACATCTTCGGCACTGACTTCAACTTCGATATGGAAATCCGTCTCGGTGCGGGCGCGTTCGTCTGCGGCGAAGAAACCGCTCTGATGACCTCCATCGAAGGCAACCGCGGTGAACCGAGACCCCGTCCTCCGTTCCCTGCTGTCAAGGGTCTGTTCGGCAAGCCCACCGTTGAAAACAACGTTGAAACGTTTGCCAACATCGCTCAGATCATCCTCAACGGTGCTGAATGGTTTGCATCCATGGGTACCGAAAAGTCCAAGGGTACCAAGGTCTTCGCACTCGGCGGCAAGATCAAGAACACCGGTCTTGTTGAAATCCCGATGGGTATCACCCTGCGCGAGATCATCGAAGAAATCGGCGGCGGTGTCCCGAACGGCAAGAAGTTCAAGGCAGCGCAGACCGGCGGTCCTTCCGGCGGTTGTATCCCCGCTAACCTCATGGATGTCGAAGTCGACTACGACAACCTCACCGCAATGGGCTGTATGATGGGCTCCGGCGGTATGATCGTCATGGATGAAGACAACTGTATGGTTGACATGGCGAAGTTCTTCCTCGAATTCACCGTCGACGAATCCTGCGGTAAGTGTACGCCCTGCCGTGTCGGTACCAAGAGACTTCTCGAAATCCTCGACAAGATCACCATGGGCGAAGGCACGCTCGAAGACCTCGACAGACTCGAGCAGCTCTGCAACTACATCAAGGCAAACTCTCTCTGCGGTCTCGGTCAGACGGCTCCGAACCCCGTTCTGGCAACCCTCAAGTTCTTCCGTGACGAATATGTCGCTCACGTTGTAGACAAGAAGTGCCCCGCAGGTGTCTGTAAGAACCTCGTTACGTTCGTCATCGATCAGGATAAGTGTATCGGCTGCGGTAAGTGTGCAAAGAACTGTCCTGTCGACACCATCGTCAAGACCGATTACGTCGCTCCGGGTCATAAGCTCGCATCCTACAAGATCGAGTCC
>SVRM01000007.1 GCA_015064785.1 Oscillospiraceae bacterium | reverse complement strand
TGGCAGATTGAGAAAAGTACACCCATTTCGGTAGTAGAATATATCCCTTTGGAACAAAGGGCGCACTTCTATACAGGGGCAAGCCCTGTATGTGCGCTCTGCGAGGCAGACAGCCCGGACGATTGAAGTCCGGGCTGTTTTACGTCACTCCGTTCCGAACAAGGGGCTGCACCCCTTGCGGCTTCGCCTATCCCTGCGCACTTGTCATTTGGAAACGGTTTTAGCAAACCATTCCCAAACGCCAAGTCTGAAAATCGAACACCTTACATAGACCGTTTACCGATCTTCGGTAGGCGGTCTTTTTATATCCCCACATCAAAATCAAGGAGGTCATGCACTATGGCAAAACAGAAAACCATCCCCCAACTGGAAGCCGAGAAAGTTGAAAATGAACGCAAGCTCACTCAGCTTCAACACAAAAAGCAGCAGCTTGAAAACCGTATCACCTACTACGAAAAAGGTGATCGGCGCAAGCGGGCGCACCACCTTATCACCCGTGGCGCAGCCATCGAAAGCGTCGCACCGCTGACAAAGGTTTTGACCGAAACCGAGTTTTACGCCTTTGCGGAAAAAGCTCTTGCCGTCCCGGAGGTCAAGGGCTTGCTCATGGAAGCGGTGAACGAACACAACCGAGCTGAACAGGAAGAGAGGTGTTGAGTATCGCACTCTATCATTTTCATGTCACACAAATCAAGCGCAGCGCAGGACAATCCGCTATTGCGTCTGCCGCCTATCGCTCTGGCGAAAAGCTGCACAGCGAATACTACGGCGAGGACAGCGACTACACCAAAAAGGGCGGCGTGATCTGTTCGGAGATCCTGTTGCCGCCCCATGCTCCATCCTCTTTCTCTGATCGTGAAACCCTATGGAACGAGGTGGAGAAAGCGGAACGTGGAAAGAAAGCGCAGCTTGCATACAGCTTTGACATTGCTTTGCAGAACGAGTTCTCCATGCAGGAGAACATCGAGCTTGCAAGGCAATTTTTATTGGAGCAGTTTGTGAGCCGGGGCATGGTGGTGGACTTTGCTGTTCACGCTCCCGACAAGGAGGACGGCGGCATTTCCAATCCCCACTTTCATGTCATGTGTCCCATCCGTCCTCTGGATGAACACGGCAGATGGGGCAACAAGCAGCGGCGGGAATATCTGTTGGACGAGCATGGAGAGCGTATCCGCGACGAAGCAGGAAATTATGTGTTCAACGCTGTGCCGACAACCGATTGGGGTAGTCCCGATACCTTGGAGCATTGGCGGCAGGCGTGGGCTGATCTGTGCAATCAGAAGTTTGCGGAAAAGGAATTGGACTGCCGGATCGACCACCGCAGTTACGAGCGACAGGGCATCGACCAACTCCCCACCGTCCATGAGGGCGTGACCGTCCGTGCAATGGAAGCAAAGGGCATCCGCACCAACAAGGGCGATCTCAACCGATGGATCAAGGCAACCAATGATCTGATCCGCAATCTGAAAAAGAGAATCTCTGCACTGCTTGACTGGCTGAAAGAAGCCCATGAGGAATTGAGCAAGCCGCAAGCCCCCAATCTGGCGCAGCTACTCAGCGATTATTATTCTGTGCGCAACGCCGGGGCTTGGAGCCAGAAAGCGAAGATCGGCAATCTCAAGGAGTTCAATGAGATCGTCAATTATCTCATGCAGAACAAGCTGACAACGCCCAAAGAATTGCAGGAGTGTGTGTCTGTGCTGAGTGACCGCATCGACACCTTGAAAAGCTCCATGCGTGACAAATCTGACCGCATGAAAGAGTTGGACGAGCTTCTCCGCATGGTGCAGTTTTACACCGAGGGCAAGCCCGTTGCCGATAAGTTAGCAACTATCAAATGGAAAGGCAAGCGTGAGCAGTTCATGTCTGAAAATGAAAACACACTCCGACTGTATCACATGGCGGAGCGCAAGTTGAAGCCGCATTTCAGGGAGGGCAAACTGCCCATCACCGCATGGCGCAAAGAGCGTGACCGTCTGGAACAGGAGTACAAGGCCGAACAAGCGGAGCTTTCGCCCATCCACGCAGAAGTGAAAAAGCTATGGCAGATCAAATACAAGGTGGAGCAGGTTATCCATGAGCAGGAGCGGCAAAACGCCGTTACACGGCAGAAAAAACAGGAAATCGAACATTAATCTTTACACATTTTTAGGAGGCACTTATGAGCAAGAAGAAACCATTTGAGCATGAAATCGACCAAGCGCTTTTGGCAGAGATCGAGGAATGGGAGCAGCAAGAGCATGACGAGCCGGAGGGATATTACTTCTCCAATCCCGACCCCTATCTCAAACCCGCACCGCTGCCGCCCGACCATCCAAAACACAATTTTTGGTTTGATGAGGATGGACACATCTGTGTGAAAAATCCATCCGCTTTCTGGCTGCCGGAGTTCACTTTGCAAAAAGAGATCGGCGGTACGATCTACTCCGTTACTGGCACTTACGACGGAACGGAAACGCTGGATAAGAAAATGGAGCGCATTATGGCTGAAAAGTTTACAGAAAAGTTGGAGGATACCGAATGACAAATTCACAGACTCTTGGTACAATAGAAGCAACCAATCCTGTACTGGCAGTTGCCCCTTTGAAGGAGGAAACAGAAATGTTACGGGCAACTGATAAAATCACCGCACTCTACTGCCGTCTATCCGTGGAAGATATGAAAGAGGATAAAAAGGGCGGCAAGGAAGATGTGTCAAATTCCATCCAGAATCAAAAAATGATCCTGCTCCAGTACGCTAAGGAGAATCGCTTTCCTAACCCGACCTTTTTCGTGGACGATGGGTACAGCGGCACGAATTATGACCGCCCCGGCTTCCAAGCCATGCTTGCGGAAATTGAAGCGGGACGGGTGGCAGTCTGTATCACCAAAGACCTATCCAGACTGGGACGAAATTCCTCGCTGACCGGGCTTTATATCAACTTCACTTTTCCGAAGTACAATGTGCGGTATATTGCCATCAACGACCACTTTGACACCATCGACCCCAACAGCACAGACAGCGATATTGCCGGTATCAAAAACTGGTTTAACGAATTTTTCGCCAAAGATACAAGCCGCAAAATCCGGGCTGTGCAGAAAGCAAAGGGTGAGCGTGGCGTACCGCTGACAACCAATGTTCCGTTCGGGTATCTCAAAGACCCGGAGGACAAAACCAAGTGGATCGTGGACGAAGCAGCAGCTGTAGTAGTCGAGCGTATCTTCAAGCTGTGCATGGAGGGACGGGGACCGATGCAGATCGCAAAGCTCTTGCAGGAGGAAAAAGTGCTTAACCCTACTGCCTACAAGCGCAGGGCGGGCATCAAAACTCCAAGCCCCGAAACCGATGATCCCTACCATTGGAACACCAACACCGTTGTTCATATTCTGGAACGGCGGGAGTACACAGGCTGTACGGTCAACTTCAAGACCTACACCAATTCCATCTGGGACAAGAAACAGCGGGAAACGCCTCTCGATAAACAGGCGATTTTCTACAACACCCATCCGGCGATCATCGAGCAGGAAGTCTTTGACAAGGTGCAGGAGATCCGACAGCAACGCCACCGCAGAACGAAAACGGGCAAGAGCAGCCTGTTCTCCGGCATGGTTTATTGTGCCGACTGCGGAGCGAAAATGCGGTACTGCACCACCAATTACTTTGAGAAGCGGCAGGATCATTTTGTATGCGCCAACTACCGAAGCAACACAGGAAGCTGTTCGGCGCACTTTATCCGGGCTGTTGTTCTGGAAGATTTGGTCTGGATGCACATGAAAGCGGTCATCTTCTATGTGACACGGTATGAAGCACATTTCCGGGCAGTTATGGAACACAAGCTCATGCTGTCCAGCGAGGAAAAAATCTGTGCAAGCGTCAAGCGTCTGGAACAGGCGCAGCGGCGCATGGGAGAGCTTGACCGCCTGTTTATCCGCATCTATGAGGACAATGTGGCGGGACGCATCAACGATGAACGGTTTGCCATGATGAGCAGAAGCTACGAAACCGAGCAGGAGCAGCTTAAAGTGGAAATCCAGACCTTGCAGCAGGATATTGAAGTACAGGAACGACAGATTGAAAACTTGGAGCAGTTTATCCAGAGGATACACAAATACAAGGATTTGGACGAGCTTACCCCCTATGCTCTGCGGGAACTTGTTAAGGGAGTTTATATTGAAGCCCCCGACAAGAGCAGTGGCAAACGGCGGCAGAACATCCGCATTTTCTATGACCTTGTGGGCTTTATCCCGCTGAATGAACTGATGAAAGAGGAAACGGCATGACCGAAGCCATGCCGTTCCTGCAAAAATACGATATTACTTTCTTACGACCCCCGACCATTCCGGGAGGGTTTCTTTTTCTTTCAAATGTTCATACTTCCGACACATCTGTCATTTATACTGTATACAGATCCCGCTGAAATCCGTCACGGGAAAGCAATGGAGGATGTATGCTGCACAAAAATACTGCCCGTGGATTCCTATACGCAATCATCCACTTTTCCGTGGAAGTCGCATCCTTTTATTTTCTGTTTTCCAGAATCAGCGCAAGCCCCCTCTGGTGGGCGCTGGCACTGCTGTTTGATGCTGCCGCGTTTCTTCCGCAGGGAATCATCGGTACCGTCACCGACCGATATCCGAAATACAACATCGGATTGACCGGTGCTGTGACGATGCTCCTCGGGCTCGTTACGCCGGCAGATATCCCAGCCTTATGTCTGATCGCACTCGGCAACGCGATGATTCATGTTTCCGGTGCCAACCATACCCTGCGCGATTCGGGCGGCAAAATCACGCCAAACGCGATTTTTGTCGGCGGCGGCTCGTTCGGTGTCATCACGGGACAGCTGCTGGGCGGCATTGGGAGAGACTGGCTGCTTCTGATTCCGATCGGACTGCTTTTGCTCAGCGCAGTCACCATGGTTGTCATACAGAAAACCAATCCGTCGGCGGACAAGCCCGCATCGCTGGATATCTGTGCTGACAAGAGCGATGGGGTTGTGGTTTTCTGTACGTTTTTTGCGGTTGCCGTGCGCGGATATATCGCCTATGCGATTCCGACAGAATGGAACAAAACCGTGATTCAAACCGTTGCCCTGTTTGTCTGCATGGGAATTGGCAAAATGCTCGGCGGCATTCTCTGTGACCGCATCGGATTCCGTCGGGTCACAGCGATCAGCCTGCTCGGCAGTCTGCCGTTTTTGCTGGCGGGCAATACCAACATGGCGCTGTCGCTGACCGGCGTTGCGCTGTTCAGCATGACCATGTCGGTAACCGTTGCCATTCTTGTGTCCAGATTCCCGCATCAGCCGGGATTTGCGTTCGGTATTACAACAACCGGACTGTTTTTCGGGACCGTTCCCGCATTTTTTGTCCGTCCGCAGACACTGCCCGCACACCAGATCGCTGTACTGGTGCTGTCCGCGGCAGCGCTGCCTGCAATCATCACCTGTATTAAGAAAGGAAAATGAATATGCGTCATTGCTTTATGGATGTCGTCGTTCCGTCCGCGTCGGAGCTGCTCTCCGATTTCGTCCGGGAAAATACCGTTTTTGTGATTCTGCTGCTGGTCGTGCTTTTAGCGATTGCAGCATCCGTGGTCAATATCTGCGTTCTCAGAAAGAACCGGAAAACACCGCCCACAGAGAAGGATTCGACCTCCGCAGACGATAAATAATGGGAATTTTTCTCTGTATTCTTGTCAGCCTGTGCCTTGCAACCATCCTGCTTGAGAGTATTCCGGTGCTGTTTGTCAGAAACAAAGGTGCGTGGCTGCGAGCCGGGGTGATCTGCAATGTTGTGACCAATCCGATTCTCAACCTTCTGATGTTTCTGATGACCGCTTATGTCCAGAATGACGATCTTGTCACCGCAGCCATGCTGCTGTTGGAAGGAGCCGTCGTTCTGATCGAGGCCTGCTTCTATCGGAAAATGCTTGACAAATCGCGGATATCCTGTTTCGGTTTTGCCCTGATTGCCAATGCCCTCTCATTCGGCACGGGCATGTTTTTCTTCTCTCTGTAAAAGGTCACTGCCGTCCCGCAATCGATGCGGAACTTTGGGCGCTTTTCCAACCCTGAAAATTTTTTCAAAAATTTTCAGAAACTGCGGAACTTTTTTGCGTTTTTTTCGTCTATATACTATGACGGTGTGACGATGCTGTATTTTGCAGAAGAAAACTGTGTTTGTACATAATTGTTACAAATGTATTCACATTCCTGTCATATCTGTCATTTATACTGTATATAGAATCTGTCGGAGTGCCGCGTCATGCGTCGATGGCAGATGTTATATATTTCCCGCTGAAATCCGTCACGGGATAACCGCCTGAAGTCAACGAGGTATCACTATGAGACACACGCGCACATTCAAACACGTTCTGCTGTCGGTTCTGCTGATACTGACACTCCTGCTCGGCATGGTGTGTCCGATCGCGGCCGCAGAAACAGAAGCAACCGCAGAAACCGAGATCAAAAATCCGGCAGCAAAGCTGACCATCACATCCATCAAGACCGGCGAGACAACCGAAACGCTGTATGAAATCGCAGAAGCCGCCTTTTATGCGGCAGAACAGGAAGCACAGTCGCACGATAAGACCGTCACGGTAACGATGCTTGCACCGATTACGGGCTACACCTTTGAATGTGCCATGTCCCGGTTCACAAGCCCCATCACCGTTGATCTCGGCGGCTTCCATCACTATATCAAGCATCTGACCATTGTCGGTCAGAGTACGCTGACGATCAAAAACGGCAGCATTACAACCTCCGGTCCGTACAGCTCCGATCTGTTCGGCATCAACATCGGACACGAGCGTGCGACCGTGATCTTTGAAAAGGACGTCACGGTCAATGGCGCGGACCGCAATACGGTGATCCATGCAGAGGGGACGGACGATGTCCTCATGGAACGCCTCGGCACCATTCCCGTGCGTGTCGCAAACGGTGCGCTCGTTAACCACGGCACGATCATCGGCGGTACATCCGCGACAGCTGTCCAGAACGGCGGCGGCGAGGTTTATAACCACGGTACGATCGCCGGCGGTGACGGAAAAACCAACAATCCTCACACGACCTTCGACGGCGGATGCGGTGTCAACGGCTACAACGGCGTCACGCTGAATACCGGCGTCATCCGCTCCGGCAGCGTTGTTTGCACGGAACCGACCGACGAGTGGATCACATGCGGTCCGGCCGTTTACGGCATTGTCCATCAGAATACCGGTACCATCATCGGCGGCTCTGCCACGGCGGACAGCCCGAACGTCAATGCAGGTCCCGGTGTCTATGGGGCTGTCGGCATCAATACCGGCACCATCCGCGCCGGCGATGCGCATTCCACAGCCAAGGAAGGTGCGGTATCGAATTCCGCAGGCGTTGTCGGATGGCAAAAGCTGAATGCGGCAGAAAACGGCTATGGCGAAGATTATTCTGTCGAAGCAGTTGTCCTCGACAACCGCGGCACGATCACCACAGGCAAAGTGACCGCCGATTCCGAAAATGTCACGGTCACGTATGCAAACGCAATCATGTCCCGCGGACTTTCCATTTATGAGGTTCTTTTCAACAGCGGCGAGATCACAGCCCTCGGCGGCGCCAATGCCATTGACGAAATGACCCCCGGCTGCATTGTATACGAAAACACCGGTACGATCTCCCCGATTGCATTTGAACAGACCGATCTGACGGTCGCCATTGACGGCGAAGCACTCACCTCGGACACACCGTATCCCTTCTATGACGGTGCGGCACATACCGTCACATATGCACTGACCTTCGGTCGCAAGGACATCTCCTTTGAAGGCATGACCGCTGCACTGACCCTTGATGGCGATGTGGTTACAGAACTAAAGGAAGCCGGCAAATACACACTCACCATCACCTGTGGCGAAAAAACCCGAACCTATCCGCTGTCCGTCAGACCCGCACATCCCTTTATCGACATCGCCGATGACCATCCGTACTACAAAGACATCGCCGGTGTTTACCAGAAAAGTCTGATGAACGGCACCGAGCCGAACGTCTTCTCCCCCGACACACCCCTCTCCCGTGCCATGCTCGTGACGATGCTGTGGCGCATGGAGGGATGCCCGGTTGTCAATTATCTGATGCAGTTCTCCGATGTTCCGCAGGACGAGTGGTATTCCGAGGCCATCCGCTGGGCTGCGGCAGAAAAACTGGTCCTCGGCTATGACGACGGCTCCTTCGGTGTCAACAATCCGATTACGCTGGAACAGATGTCCGTCATTCTGTATCGCTATGAGCAGTACAAGGGCGGCGGCTTCAAGGGACTTTCGATGTTCCGTCTGGACTATGAGGACGTCGCAGACATTTCCGAATGGGCATTTGATGCGGTTCGCTACATGGTTATGAAGGATATCTACTGCAAGCCGACCGAAACCACGCTGCAGCCGCAGAAGCCCGCCACCCGTGCAGAGGCGGCAGTCTTCTTAAACCGCTTCGCCGATTTGCGCGCAGAAGCCGATGCGGAAAACAACTGATTCAATTACATCTGAAAGGACGGGGTACTGCCTTCTGCGGTACCCCGGATGACTGTTATGGAACCGAATGCAAAGCACTACCGGCGCACGAAATACACCTGCTATTACACCTATCTTGCCATGTCCTCGATCTTCAGTCTGCCGCCGCTGCTGTTCAACACCTTCCGCGATATGTATGGGATTTCCTATACCCTGCTCGGAACGCTGGTGCTGATCAACTTCTGCACCCAGCTGACGGTTGACCTGATCTTTACCTTCTTCACCAAATACTTCAATCCACACAAAACCGTGCGCATCATGCCCTGTCTGACCACGCTCGGTCTTCTGGTATACGCCATTGTGCCGACGCTGTTCCCCGAGGCGGCGTATATCGGACTTGCCGCAGGTACGGTGATTTTCTCCGTTGCCGCAGGTCTTTGCGAGGTTCTGCTGTCCCCGACCGTTGCGGCACTGCCGTCCGACAATCCGGAGCGCGACATGAGTATGCTCCACTCCCTCTACGGCTGGGGTGTGCTGATGGTCGTCTGTGTCAGCACCGCATTTCTGCGCATCTTCGGCTCCGAATATTGGATGATTCTGACGGTCTTCTGGTCCCTGCTGCCGATCCTTTCCTGCGTGCTGTTCTGTACATCACCGCTTCCGGAGATGGACCTCTCCTCCCAGAGTGAAAGCGCGGAGGCCGCAAAGAAGAAGAACTTCGGACTTGCGCTGTGCGTGGCCTGCATCTTCCTCGGCTCGGCTGCTGAAAACGCGATGACCAACTGGATTTCCGGCTATATGGAGACAGCACTGCATCTGCCGAAAATGGTCGGCGACATTCTCGGTATGGCGGCATTTGCCATGCTGCTTGTCATGGCACGGACGCTGTATGCAAAGTACGGCAAAAACATCACGGCAGTGCTTCTGTACAGCATGATCGGCGCGGTCATCTGCTATCTGCTTGCGGCACTGTCCCCGTTTGTCGTGCTTTCCATGATCGCCTGTGTACTGACCGGCTTCTGTACCTCGATGCTCTGGCCGGGTACACTGATCCTGATGGAGGAAAAGATTCCGAACCCCGGTGTCACAGCGTATGCGCTGATGGCAGCAGGCGGTGACTGCGGCGCTTCCGTTGCACCGCAGCTGCTCGGCATCATCACCGACCATGTAGCAGCAAGCGGCTGGGCGGCACAGCTGTCCGCGAACCTGTCGCTGACGCCCGATGAAATCGGTATGAAGGTCGGTATGGTAATTGCATCTGTATTCCCGCTGATCGGCATCGGCATCCTTGTGTACATCAAATCCTATTTTTCCGGTAAAAAACAAACGCACTGAGTCCGCCGCCGGACATCACGCAGACAAATCCAAAAAAATTCCGCACACGTGCTTGATTTTTCTTTGATTTCGTGGTATCATGATTACAGTACAATGACTGCAAAGGAGATTTTCAATGACCAATATCACCTTGAACCCCAAATCCGCCATCGGCACCATCAAACGTATGCATTCCGTCAACAACGGTCCTGCAAAGTGCCGTATCGATAACTGCGACGATTACCGCGCCGCCGGCATTCCGTTCGCACGCAACCATGATGCCTCCTACTGTGAGGAATACGGCAATGAACACTGCGTCGACGTCATCGGTATTTTCCCGGATTTCGATGCCGATCCGTATGACGAGCGATCCTACGACTTCGCCATCACCGACAAATATTTACAGACCACACTGGAAACCGGCACACAGATTTTCTACCGCCTCGGCAACCGCATCGAGCATTACTGCAAAAAGTACGGTACCCTGCCGCCGAAGGACTTTTACAAGTGGGCGGTCATCTGCGAGCATATCATCCGCCACTACAACGAGGGCTGGGCAAACGGCTTCCATTGGAACATTCAGTACTGGGAAATCTGGAACGAAGCGGATCTGGACTACGATGACTCCGACAACAAGCTGTGCTGGGGCGGTACTGCGGCACAGTTCTATGAATTCTACCGCATCGCCGCGCTGCATCTGAAAAAGTGCTTCCCGCACCTGAAGATCGGCGGTCCGGCGGCTTCGTGGCCGACCAACCCGTGGCTGGAGCGCTTCTTTGCGGCGATGACAGAGGGGGAGCGCGTTCCCTTCGACTTCTATTCCTGGCACAACTATTTCACCGAACCGAAGACCATCGTGGAAAACGCGCAGTTTGTCCGCAATCAGCTGGACAAATGGGGCTATACCAAAACCGAGAGCATCTGCAACGAATGGAACTACATCGAACGCTTTGCGGGCGAGGAATTCCGTCACTCCATTTCCGTCATCATCGGTATGAAGGGCGCGGCATTCACCGCCTCTGTCATGGCCAAATCGCAGAATGCGCCGATCGATATGCTGATGTACTACGACGCACGTCCGTGCATCTTCAACGGTCTGTTTGACTTCTACACACTCAAGCCGCTCAAGGGCTATTATCCGTTTGTCATGTGGAATGAACTTTATCAGCTCGGCACACAGGCGGAAGCCACATCCGATGACGAAAAGGTTGATGTTGTCTGTGCGACAGACGGTGATGCTGTCCGTGCGCTGATTACCTATTATTCGATGGATGAATCGGCGGATGCAAAAGAAGTTACGGTAAACGGTGAGGGGACATTTGATGTCTGCACGCTGGATGCAGAGCACAGCTATGAAAAAACGGCGACAGTGACTTTGCCGGCGGTTATTACGATGTCTGCAAATTCTGTGGTTCTTTTGAAAAAAGCAGAAGCATATCAATAACAGGTTGTAGGGACAGGCGTCCTCGACTGTCCCAGGTGTTCATCTGCACAGGGACAGTCGGGACGCCTGTCCCTACCATTCGTTACATATGCAATTTGTATTACACCGACAGATACTTTGCCAGTGCCGGAACCTGTGTCCGTTCAAAGTGCGCATCCAGCCACCGTCCGCACAAGGTAATCAGCGGACCGTTGACGAGCGCCGCGACAACCGTACCGATGCCGATGCCCTCGAGTACATAGCCGGACACAATCGCATCCCCAAGCGCGGCAAACGAAAAATCGCCGAACACGCCGGGACCGAACAGGATCACCGACATGATAATTGAGAATGTACAGCTGATGCAGTCGTATGCCAGCTTGACACGTCCGAACGGAATGCTGTAATTCACCGCAAGCTCGCGCACGAACAGCTCATAGACCTCCGGTGCCAGATACGTGCGGACAAACAGCGCCACGGAAATGCTGATAAACGCCGTTCCGATGACAAACAGCACAATGCGTGCAAATAACCCCCCAGAGGGTACAAATCCGACCAGCCACAGCATCAGATCAAACGTATAGCCGTAAACCACCGCCGTGACAAACGAAAACAGGTACTGTACACGGAAGCGGCGCAGAAGCAGACACATAAAAATCAGCAGAACGCCCTGAAACAAATACTCCGCCGTACCGAACGAAATCAGCCCGCCCAGCTTTGCAAACAGCAGATATGCCGGCGCGACGATCATCGAATAGCCGAAGTTGGACGCGGATACACACGCCACACCCGCCGCCATACACAGAATACCGAGGAGATACGCGATCTCCTCGGACAGATGATGTTTCTTCATGCAGGGTTATGCCTGCGCCTCCAGAATATTGGAGGTGATGTAGTCAACACCCCAGGAGGCGAGGGCTTCAGCGCGTTCCTTGGAATCCACCGTCCAGCAGTTGACGCGGATGCCTGCCGCATGGAGTGCCGCGATGCGTTCCTCGGTCAGTGCTTCATGGTAAACGTCGAGATCGAGCCGGTCGCCGGCAAGACGCGCGATCATCTCATCAGACGCATCGCCCGTTAAGAACTGACAGACAGCCTCCGGACGGATGGCTCTGACCTTGAGCAGGTTGTCATAGTTGAAGGAAATGAATGTCACGCCCGCAAGGTAATCAAAGGATTCGATGCGTGCGACGATTTGGGCGATTTCTTCGTCGGTGAAGCCGGACTTCAGCTCAAGCACAGCAATCTTTTCATAGCGGCGGCATACACTGATGTATTCCTCCAGCGACGCCAGATGCAGATCGACGCGGTCCTTCTTGCCGTTCATGTCAAACAGCGTAATACGGCGGAGCGTTTCGTAGGATGCTTCTTCGACCTTGAGATTTTCGCCTGCAATGCGCTGAAGATTGCCGTCGTGGTTGAGAATAAAGTTACCGTCATTGGTGCGGTAGATGTCGGTTTCGATACCGTAATAGGAGCGGTTGCCTGCTGCAAGGAATGCCGCAACGGTATTTTCACGTTCCAGACCGCTGACACCGCGGTGCGCAACCATCAGAGTTTTGCCTGCATTGATTTTGATCGTATTCATATGTATGATTCCTTTCTGTAACCGATCATATTTTTGTACCATAATCATATCACACTTTTTTCCAAAATGCAAGAGCAACCGCTGAATTTTTCGTACAGCCGCCGATTTCACGGATTCCGCCGCACGCAGACCGGCGCTGTCCGGATCCCCGAGATTTTGAGAATCTGTGAACTTTTGATGACATTCGTTTGCTTTTTGGGCAACGCCCTTGACAATCTCCCGAAAACGTTTTATACTTATATCATATCCAATGTTTACCTTGAATTACAGGAGTGAATAAGAACCCTATGCCATTATCAGTTCCCGAACCAATCAAAAAACTGCTTCTTCCGGTAAAAATCATCCTGCTGTCCGCGGCAACCTGGTGGTTTCTGCGGCTCGACGCATCGCTTCCCGGCGTCAATCCCTACAGCCTTCTGAATCTGATTCTGATCGGATGCATCTGGGCGGCATGTCTTGTCCCGAAGGCCTTCTGGGAAACCGTGCCGATGCAGATTGTCTCTTATATCTTCCTTGCCGCAGTGCCGATGCTGCACCTGCTGCTGGTGGAGCTGCTGATGCCGCGCACACGCGATATCGTAACGAAGATGCTGTATCTGAATATCATCTTCTATTATCTTGCATTTCTGTTTCTTCTGCTGCTGTTCCGACGCCGCAGTCAGTTTGCGGTGCTTCTCGGAACGCTTGTGTCATGCTTCTGCGGGACGGTCAACTGTGTTGCGTGGGAATACCGTTCTCTGCCCGTCCTGCCGTGGGATCTGTACTCTGCATCCACAGCACTTTCGGTTGCGTCCGAGTATGAATTCAGCTTTACGCATCAGTTTTACACCATTCAGCTGACCTTTGCCGCCATTGCTGTTCTCGGCTTTGTTCTGAAACAGCGGCACCACATTCCCACCCCCGCCGTTCACTGGTCGCTGACCGGAGTTTCTGCCATCGCACTGGCGGGCTTTCTGCTGTTTTTGCAGACAGACACCGTTTTCACAAAATTCGGCGGCTACCGATATCTGTTTACACCAACCGTTTATTATGAACGCAACGGTGCGGCGGTGTCGTTTATCTCCACCCTGCACTATCTGAACGTGGAAAAGCCGGCGGGATACCGTGCAGATGCGCTGGCTGAAGCTGCGGCTGCTTATACCGTCGGTACCGAGGAAGAACGTGCGGCACTGCTGGCATCGGATGAGGAGCTGCCCAATGTCATCGTCATCATGAACGAGGCTTTCTCCGATCTGCGTGCGCTGTGTGACTATGAAACGAATCTCCCTGTCACGCCGAACATCGACGCGCTGACAGAAAACACCATCCGCGGCAATCTGCATGTCTCCGTCAAGGGCGGCAATACCGCCAACACCGAATACGAATTTCTGACCGGCGACACAATGGCATTCCTGCCGACCGGCTCCATTCCGTATCAGCAGCACATCAAGGGCGAAACGCCGAACCTCGCGTCGTATTTCAAGTCGCTCGGCTATGAAACGGAGGCGGTTCACCCGTATTACGCATCCGGCTGGTTCCGCGATCACATTTACCCGTGGTTCTCCTTTGATGAGGATACCTTTGTCGAGGACTTCATGCCGCTGTATTCCTTTGAAGTCCTGCGCGGCTATGTCTCGGACGATACGCTGTTCGACTACATCATCAAGCAGCACGAGAAAAACGACAAAAACGAAGATGCACCGCGCTTCACCTTCGCCGTTACCATGCAGAACCACGGCTCCTACGACAAGGAGTACGACAATTTCAAGCCCGATGTGACCGTCAACGGCATTGAGGAATACAAGCGTATCTCGGCGTATCTGTCGCTGATCCGCAAAACCGACGAATATTTCGGTGACATGATCGAATACTTCCGCAATTACGATGAGAAAACCGTCATTGTCATGTTCGGCGACCACCAGCCCAACGACAACGTGGTATCCACGCTGATGGGCAATGCCGGGGTCGACAATTCCGCCGCCGCGCTGGATGGACACAACCGCTATATCACGCCGTATGTCCTCTGGGCAAACTACGACATCGACGAATCGGCAGTCAGCACCGTTATGCACACCGAGGACATCAGCATCAATTATCTGTCCACACTGCTGTGTACTGCCGCAGACCTGCCGCTCTCCGGATATCAGCACTTTTTACAGTCGATTCAGCCGCAGTATCCGGTCATCACGGCGAAATCCATCCTCGACGGAGCAACCGGTACAGTATACACCGTCGACGATCTGACATCCATCCGCGACAGCCGCGATCATCCGCTGTCGCTCTACCAGGCATACGCCTACAACCACATCTTTGATACCAAGCACCGGCTCGACGGATTCTTTGACTGAGCTCTCTTAGGCAGTCCTCCGTTTCGACGCCGCAGAAAGGACCGACCATGAAGCGCTCTCTGCCGACCCGCATTTCCGCGGTCTTTCTGACCGTTCTGCTCCTGTTTTCCTTCTGCTCCTCCCTCACCCTGTCTGCCGCATACGATCCGACCGCCGTGACAGCATCTGCGGTTCTGCCGATGTATGCCGCAGCCGCTGTTCCCGCCGCACAGATCCGCCTGTCGGATGAGGACGGGATTCTGACGCTGTCATTGCAGCTGCGCGGCACGGGAATTGCCCGTACACAGTGTCTGGCACTGTCCTATGACAGCACCGCCCTGACGCTTCTGCGCAATGACGGAACCGCATCTGCTCCCACTGCCGCCATCACCGCATATAATGCAGACGACTATGTCACCGTACCGCAGGGATGGACATCCGGACTCTCCCGAACCGTATCCGGTGGGGAAATCCCGACGCTGGAGCACGGCATCTCCGGTGACCGCGGTCTGCTTCTGCTGTACCCGACCGCCAATGCACCGCAGACCCTCTCCTCCTACAAAACGGTGCTGACCCTGCGCTTTGCCCGTGTCGAAGGCGGGGTACTCAACACATCCTCGATCCGTCTGTTTTCCCAGGAGGAGCAGACCGCCGCATCGCAGTCCGTCAAGCTGATGCTCTGCACGGCGGAGGACTATTTCACCTGGGGCAGCCGCAGCGGCGGCGATACGCTTGCCGCACCGGCGTTTGTCGGTCATGCCGTCATTCGCGGAACCATGGAAAACGATATTACCGATCCGAGCACCTCCTGGAGCAATCCGTTTGTCGATATCACGGAAAGCCTGCTGTATTACGATGCCATTGCCTATGTTGCGCAGATGGGTCTGTTTGTCGGCAACGATAAAAATCAGTTTCTGCCCGACGATCCGATGAACCGTGCCACCTTTGCAACGGTCCTCTGCCGTCTGGCAGGAGACGAGGCTGCCGCCAATGCCGCACCGCCGACCGAATCGGTATTTCCCGACGTCAGAACACAGGACTGGTTTGCGCCGTATGTCACCTGGTCCGTCGATGAGGGGCTGTTCTACGGTTACGGCGACGGACGCTTCGGTCCGAATGACCCGATCACGCATGAGCAGATGTATCTGCTGATGCAGCGTTTCGCACTTTCCCGCGGTTATCTCGTGCGCGACGGCGCCGATGCGGATCTGACCTCGCTGTCAGATGCCGCAGACGTTTCCACATGGGCCGTCGATGCGGTGAAATTCGCACGCGCCAACGGTCTGCTGCTCCCCGATGCCAATCGCGCCATCCGCCCGACACAACCGGCCGCACGCTGGGAGCTTGCCGTGCTTCTGCAAAGCCTGTCGGAAATTGCACGGACGGAAACCGCCGCCGCAGAACTCTCCGATGCGATGGCTGCATCCGATATTCCGGCGGCACCTCCCGCTTCCGATGAACAGGTCCGGGGCGCCCGTCAGACCATATACAACGGACTTCTGACCCTGTCGGAAAAGATCAATCTGTCTTCCTACCATCTCAACCTCGAGCAGCTGGCAGCAGTTTATATCGATGCGGCCAAACAGCCGGAATTTTTCTATGTCGACAATCTGTATCACTATTCCTACAATCAGGCTACCGGAGAAATCATATCGGTCAGACCGAATTACGCCATGCAGGGAGCTGCACTTCTGGCGGCACAGAAGCAGTACACGGCGGCGCTGCATGAACTTCTGACCGGCGTCGATGAGAACTGGTCGGATTATGAAAAGGTGCTGTATCTGCACGATCTGCTGGTGGTCCGGTATGTGTATGACGAAACCCTCGGCAGCTTTGACGCACTGTCTCTGCTGACGGGTGGGCGCGGTGTCTGCCAGGCGTATACGCTGGTCATGCAGGCACTGCTGAACACACTCGGCATTGAAAACAGCCGCGTGACCAGTGAGGAAATGAACCACACCTGGAATCTGGTACGGCTGAACGGAAACTGGTATCACCTCGATGTAACATGGGATGACCCGCAGTATGACCAGTACGGACAGGTCCATCACACCTATTTTCTGAAAAGCGATGCCTATATGCTGAAGCATGAGCATTACGGATGGAGCAGCTTCGAGCCGAAGACCTGCACGGATACCCGCTATGACAACAGCGCAATCACCGCCGTCCGTACACCACTTGTTCCTGCCGGGGGTGGACTGTGGTATTTTATCAGCAACGCCAACGGCAGCATTTACAAATGGAATCCTGTCACCAATGTATGCACACTCGTCCATGCCACAGGTATGAAGTGGACAACCGCAAGCGGTACCTATCAATCCATGTTCACCGGTCTGATCCGCATCGGCGATATCCTTGTATACAATTCCGCAGATGCGATTCTGGCATACCATCTCGACACCGGCATCACGGAAACCGTTCACAAAACAACCGCCGCCGGTTATATCTGCGGTCTGACACTGCAAAACACCGCCGATTCTGCCGGAAACAGCATCCCTTATCTGGTGTATCAGGTCAAGGCTTCCCCCATCGATGCTGCCGGTCAGCTCCTCCGCGTTTCCGCCGCAAATCTGTTTTCCTATTCCATCACCGGTACCATCCGCGGCTATTTTGCAGACGCAGCCACCAAAGTCAGTCTGATCCGCAACGGTACAACCTATAAAACGCTCACCCTCCCGCGCACCGCAGTCTTTCTGGAAACAGAACAGTCCTTCTCGCTGGACGGTGTCAAGCCCGGTCGGTACGATCTGGTCGTTGAAAAGAAGGGATGCTTTGTCTATACGGTCAAACAGATCGATGTATCTGCATACACCGATCTGACAGCCGGATGCGGTGTTCTTACCCTGCTCTGCGGCGACATCAATTCCGACGGCAAAATCAACGATGCCGACCGCGCATTGCTCCTGCATTCCGCTACCTTCCGCCGCCCCAGAGAGCTTGCACAAACAGCCTCCGCCGACTGCAACGGCGACGGCATCATCGACATTGTCGATGATGCCATTCTGACCGACGCCGATCGGTTCGGTCTGGATAAATCCGTGTGTATCGTTTCACATGCGGCATAACCCAATAAAAAAGCATCCGATGCAGCACAATTGCACGGATGCTTTTTGTATTCAGTTCTGTTTCTGTACCGATTTATATTCGTCATACGCACGGAAATACGGACACTCTCTGTAGGAGCCTGCCATATACCGTGCCATTTCATCCTCATCCAGATGCTGGGTACAGACCTCCTCGCCCATCTCCTCGTCATAGTCGTAATAGAGGCAGATGTCACAGCTTGCGCGGATCTTTCCCCGTCCGGTGATGCCCTTTTGTTCCTTCTTTTCCATGACTGACACCGATCAGAGCGCGGACAGGAAGCCGACCATGCGCTCGGCAAGCAGATTGTGACCGGCATCGGAGGGATGCAGACCGTCGGGCATGTACTTCTTCTGTACGGTTTCAACGGCAGGCTGCATTCCGGACATGCTCCACAAATCCAGCACAGGGATCGCATAATGAGCCGCAACGGATTTCAGAATACCGACGTATACACACAGCGGCTGACCGTTTCCGGTACTCGGAGCATCTTCATTCAGACGGTGCAGCGGCGTGCAGATGACCGTGACGGCATCGGGATACGTTTCAATCAGCGTTCTGCACAGATAATGGCAGGCACCCCAGAAGGTTTCGGGGGTACGGTCATCGGGCGTACCGATCGGCGCATCGCCGTGACCGTAGTCGTTGGTTCCGCCGAAAACGACATTGATGTCGGCATCCGGGTCCATTTCGGTACAGCGCATACAGAAGTCCAGGTCAAAGCGGTTGGCAGGATCGGGATTCTTCTGGCGTGCAATGCGTGTGCCGCTGATGCCGTAATTGTTCGCACGTGCCAGTGCGGCAAGGTCTGCCACACGGTCAACATACCGTGTTTGGGCAGAGGATGCACCGACACCCTCGGTGATGCTGTCACCGAGAAAATTGATGACTTTGTTTTTCAGTTCCATTGATTTTCTCCTTGATGGAATTTTCATTTTCTTTATGATACCACATCCGGGGCGATTTGTAAAGTGGGTTTACGCAGAAAATCTCCGTTCATGAATAAAATGTAAACTCATACGCGAAACGGTTGACATTTGTTAACCACCGTGTTATACTTTAGATAACAGATGTTAACCAACTTGATGTAGAAAGGAGAACTGTCATGTCCGCACAAATTACGCTGTCCGACGGAGAATGGAAGCTGATGAAGCTGCTTTGGGAATCCGAGCCGCGCACCATCGCTGAGATGGTATCCGCACTCGAAAAGGATGTCGGTTGGTCGAAAACCACCATTTTTGTGATGCTGAAACGGCTGATTGCAAAAGGTGCCGTTCGCGTCGACGACACCGGCAAAATCCAGAAGTACTATCCTCTGATCGTGAAAGACGATGTCGCACCGGCAGAAACCGATTCGTTTTTGTCACGTGTCTATGACGGCTCGGTCGGGATGATGATCTCTGCCCTTGCCGGCCGCCATGCGCTGTCTGAGGACGATCTCACCGCGCTTCGTAAAATTCTGCTGGATGCAGAAAACAAAAAAGAGGAGAGATGAATGTGCTGTACTATCTGCTTTCCTTAACCCTGCTCACAGCCGCTGTCCTGCTTCTGCGCGCCTGCTTTCGCCGTCATGTTCCCGCACGGCTGATCTACGCCATGTGGCTGGTCGTTCTTATTCGGATGCTCATCCCGATCTCCGTGTTTTCCGTTGCGATGCCCTCATGGACAAATGAAGTGAAATCACCGGCTTCCGTTTACACCGATACAGCAGATACCGACCCGTTAGGTGTCTTTCCGCCGGAGGAGACGGTACCGCCGCTGTTCCCCGAAACGGAGAAGTTCGCCCCATCCGATGACCCCCCGCCAATACCGAACGAGGAAGCCATACCAATCGCTCCCGCACCGATCATCACAGCGCCGACACCGCCGCCCGCAGACACTTCCGCCAACCGTATGACAGAAATCGATATTCCGTCGCTGTTGTATACAGCCTGGTTCTGCGGCAGCGCTGTCACAGGGGTCTGGTTTTCCCTCTCCGCTATTCACTTCGGATATCAGCTTCGCAGGAACCGCACCCATCTGCGCAATGTCGGCAGAACACGGGTGTATCGGACAGATGACCGCCGCGCACCGTGCCTGACCGGATTTCCGCCGACCATCTATCTGTCAGAGGACGCAGCAGACAAGCCGCTGTCCTCCCTTGTCATCATTCATGAATATATGCATCTGCGTCACGGCGATCCAATATGGGCATTTTGCAGAACGCTTGCCGTCTGCATCTTCTGGTGGCATCCGCTGATCTGGGCAGCATCGATTCTGTCCGCACAGGATGCAGAGCTTGCCTGCGATGAAGCCGTTTCCGCAAAGCTCACCAGAGAGTTGCGTCTGAAATATGCATCCATCATCCTCGATACCGTCCCACAGAAGCGCCGTACCGTCACAGGGCTTGGCTCACATCCGATCAGGGAACGGATTCTGCGGCTGACCGAAACCGTGCAGTACCGCATACTGCCAATGCTGCTGTCCATCCTGACCGTGCTTGTACTGCTCGGATGCTCGTTTGGAACGCTGACACAGGCATCGCCTGACAGCACCGTTTCCGTCGATGCCGAACAGACACAAAATGACACTTATGCCGCCGATTCCTCTGCTGAACCGATCATCAGTACCGGCACATCGTCCCTGACATGGATCGATACTGACGCCATCCGGAATGCCGGCTATACCTTCGGCGGTCAGGTTCTGTCCACGCGGCAGGAAGACACCCGCTGCCGCTCGTTCCCGCTTGGCACACAGTACCGCCTTTATATCTTCTACGATCCTGACCGCACGGACAGCACCTATCCCTATTTCCACCGGTATGTCCGATTGCTGGTCATCGACGCGAAGACCGGCGCGTCGATGTACTGCGAGACGCTGGATACCGCGTATGCGCCAAGTGATATTTCCTACCTGTCGGAGAACAGCTGCATCCTCTACCGCCTGGACGAGAACAGCACGATTGCCAATGCATTTCTTGTCGCGGTCATGGAGGACGAAGTCGTTGTCACATCCTATCCCGATCAGTCCGCCGACACCTTTGTCCGAAACCGCGCGTATCTTGTCTCCCCGGATCGCCGTTATACCGTTGTACAGCAGGAACATCCGCTGACCGGCGACGGCGGCATCGCGGTATATGCCGACGGCACCTCCCGCCGGATTCTTGACAATTATCAGCTGGAAGAAGCAAACGCCGCCGGGCTGACAGGCGACACCGGACTGTCAGCCGTTGTCGGCTACCGTCCTGTCGGATTCCTTGACAGTGCGCATCTGGTCTACAACATGATCGCCTATGAGGGTACAAAGGGCTGGGGCATTTACGATCTCGCATCGGACGAAAATACCGTCCACAGCGAACGCAATGCATCAGTAATCGGCGTGCATGACGGGATTCTGTATACGCAGCACGGCAGCGGCTACGGCAACGCCTTTGACCGCATTGACCGCATCGCCCCCGACGGCACCGTCACAACGCTGGTCTCCCCGGATCACCTGCGCGAGGAAAACATGTATCTCTGGAATGACGGCACATGGATCGAATCCGTCTTCCGGGAAACACCCGACATCCCGGTGCATTCCACACTGCCCGGCGGCATGACCGTCGGACATGACATTGCCGTGGACACCCTCACGCTGCGCGTGCTGTCAGAGGATATGACAGAGGTTCTGCTTTCATTTGACATCCGCGCCGATCTGTCGCGCTTCTTCTGGCAGGAACGCATCCTCATCACCGAGGACCGCGTGACCGCGATTCTGGAAATTGAGCGGTATCCCGAGATCCCGCCGCAGGAAACCGTTTTGTCGGCGGTTGTCACAGATACCGCCGTGGGAACAGTCTATGTCGCCTGCCGTCGGGACACACCGGGTGCGCCCACGGTCTACACCAAAAATCCGGAAAACGAGCCGTATTATCTGCATTACGTCCCGGTCTTGCCCGACGGCATGACACCGGAGTATCTGTATCTCTATCCGTATATTCTGCCCGGAGATGCACACGACAGTTTCCGGATGCTCGGAGAGGCAGAGATCGGCGGCGTTGTACGGTATTTTGTCTTCTACGCCGACCGGGCACTGTCGGAGTGCGGACAGATGTTATGTGAGCGGGAGATTTCGCACGACGAATACATCCGTCTGCGCACCGAAGCGCTGGAAGCAGCACCGTATCCGGCTCTGGTCAATGATACGGTACCGCTCGATGGGCTGCAGGCACATATGGAAGGCTTGGAGTCCTCCGGTGTCTTTGACGCAGTGACTACCGATTACCGTCTGACCGTATCGGGATTATCCGTACCGCTTGTGCTGTATATGCACGGCGATAATGTATATGCGGCAGAAGCGTGGGGACACCGTACCGTGTTTGCCAACCCGCTCGATATCTTCGGCAACTGCGATTTTGACATATTCGAGACAGACGGCGCGATCATTGTCGAGGGCGGATATTACGGCATCGGCGATGTATACACCTTTTCGCAGGACGCCACGGATGCCCTGCATCCCGGACTTGAGACGTCGTACTATCTGTATACGGAGGACGGACAGCTGTACTACCGTCTGACGAACAACAAAATTGCTGACATCGCCCAGACCGGTGCGCTGTCCGCCGCACGCGATGAAAACGAATTTCTGTATGCTGTCGGTCAGGCGGCAATCGACGGCGGGCAGATCATACTGTCTCCCCCGGCGAAAACCTATACCGTGCGGGACAACTATGATCTTGACCGCGAGTTTGACGAGGTGTGGTCACAGTACTATGCTGACATCGACGAGGCATTCTTTGCCAACCGCCTCAAATCGGTACTGGAACACCCGCACCGCACCACCCGGGGTCCGTTTGTCGGCTATGTCCGCGATGCTGAAACGCCGTGGGTCGAGCTGTACAGCGATGTCGGCGGGCTCTATGAGGCTTCTGTTCCCTATGCCATCTTCCGCGACTTTCCGGCATCCGACCGATCCTCCCCGGCTTTTGTACCGGGGTATATGGAGGGTATTGACTTCTGGTATGGCGAAATCGGTGATTTCCGCTGGGCATTTGCCGCGACAGGTCCTGTCATGGGGACCTCCAATCAGAACTTTGCATATTCGTTCGACGGCGGGGTGACATGGGAGATCGGTGATCGCTTTGCGCTTGTCCCCGGTGTTGTGCTCGGTGCAGGATTTGCATCGGAGGATGTCGGCTTTGTCAGTTTGGAGGACGGCTTCTCCAACGGCGATGCACCGACAATCGCACGCACGACCGACGGCGGCATGACATGGCAGTTATTGGACATCGAAGCACCTGCCGCGTACGAAATCTACCGCTTCCGTCCGCTGACGCCAACCTTCTGGGGCAATGACGGCATTTACCCAATCATGCTGACAGACCGCACAGGCTCCTATTATGAAGCGGTCGGATATACCTATCTTGTGAGCGAGGATGGCGGCATGACATGGGAATGGGGTGCACGTCCGATCTCGTAATCCTGCAACGGGATGCTGCAAAAAAGACCTGCGGCATCCCGTGTATTTTTCGGAGGGAAATCCGAAATCCCCTTGCAAATTCCCGATTTTATGGTATAATAATAGAAAATAACAAAACAAACCCTATGAAAAGGAGAAACATCACAATGGTACAAATCGAAATGTCCGACGGCGGCATCATCAAAATTGAGCTCAACCCTGAGGCTGCTCCCATCACCTGCGCAAACTTTGAAAAGCTCGTTTCCGAGGGCTTCTACGACGGTCTGATCTTCCACCGTGTCATCGCCGGCTTCATGATTCAGGGCGGCGACCCGACCGGCACCGGCATGGGCGGTTCCGACGAAAACATCAAGGGCGAATTCAAGATCAACGGCATCAATAACCCCCTCTCCCACAAGCGCGGCGTCATCTCGATGGCACGTTCCCAGCGCTACAACTCCGCATCTTCTCAGTTCTTCATCTGCCACGCTGACGCAACGTTCCTCGACGGTCAGTATGCCGCATTCGGTCATGTTGTTGAGGGTATGGAGGTTGTTGACCGCATCGCCTCTGTCGCAACCGACGGTATGGACCGTCCGCGCATCGACATGACCATGGAAAAGGTCACACTGATCTGATTTCACCCGAAAAGGAGAATCTGTCTTGAAATCGTATGTCCGTTTCCGGCGCGAACCGCATCGCCGTTATCCCGCGTCGCGCAATCATCTCATCAAGCCGCGGATCGGTTATCTGTACCGCGCGGACGGAGAGATTCTGGCGTTTCCGTATGCCATCGCGGACGAAAACTGCCGTGACGGAGAAATGCTCCGTGTCCCGCCGCAGTCGTTTGTCGATGTCTATTATGCGAAAATTCTGCCACGGCTGAAAAATGACGCAGAACAGCAGGCTGCCGCCGTCTACTTTGACCCGTACACCGGTCGGTTCATCGTCGTCGGCTCAAAGCAGCTGTATCTGGACGCCAAGGACAAGTTCGGCATTGCCGGTACGCAGCTGTATCTGGAGCAGGAATCGCCCTTTTCCTTTGATCCGATGACCTACGGCACCCTGTGTGATCCCGACACGGCAGAGCATCTGACCTTTGACGACTATTTCGTTCCCGATGTCACCGGCGTTACGATTGCAGACTGCATGATTCAGCCGGAATGGGATGACCGCACCGCTCCGTGGCAATGTGCGCTGGAATTCTGCGGCAAATACTTCGACCGTCTGATGAAGGATGCGGGAGAAGATGTCCCCGACACACTCACGACACTGCTTGCTTCCATCATCTCCTGCGGCAGTCACGTTCTGCTGTCCCGCCTGCTGCTGGCGTTCCCCGGACTGCTTGCCCGGTTTCGTCCGACCTTGCAGGAGGAGGAAAAGTTCACCGAAATCACCATAGACGGCTTCGGTGAGCGCATCCAGAACCTGTTCCACTATCTGCTTCTCGCAGGAGATGTCAACTGCCTGTCCGTGCTGTTCAATCTGTACGAGCGGCCGCTGGAGCTGCGCGAATTTTTGCGTCATCCGATGTATTACACCGTCGGACACCATCATGTCCGGACGGGCAATCATGCGGCGATGCAGTTTCTGCTCACGCACGGCTTCAATCCCGATGCCGTCGACACGCCAAACAACCGCACGCCGCTGCTTCTCTGCGCCTGCCGTCACCGGATGCCTGCGATGCTGGAATCCCTTTTGACCGCCGGCGGTGATCCGACCCGCCGTGACAAGCGGGGTCTGCATTCCATTGATCTTGCCGCCGCACAGAACGACTGCATCGCGATGCAGCTGCTCCTTGCCGCACTTCCCGACGATACGGCACACGACATCGTCACTGCGCTGGCACCCAACCTGCCGCTGTCCGATGACAATCAGGCAATGCTCGGTATTCTCAAAAAGTATCTGTAATCCAATGGGGTTGTTGCATTTGAAAAATCATTGAGCAAATGATAACTCCCTCAGTCAAAAAAAAGACGCAGAAGCGTCTTTTTTTTGCCAGCTCCCGGCATCAATCCCTGGATTGATGCGTTAGAGGGAGCCTAAAATAAGCCTCCCTCTGCCGAGGGAGGTGGCTCACCTTCGGTGAGACGGAGGGAGTTTTTGACACATTGATCTAAATGCAACAGTCCCATTTCTTTCAAAAGCCTCCCTCACAGAGAGAGCCTTGAAACACACCTCTCAATTCCCATTTTTCCAAAAATTTTCATTCATCACCCAACCTTTTCCTCCCATGGTTTGTCTAACAGTCAAGAGCGCTCAAAACACACAATGAAACCCAGTGAAAGGAACCATGATGCAAGATCACGTCACCACCGATGAAACCCTCGTCCTGCTGACACTGGCAGGCGATCAGAATGCCTATGAATCGCTGGTCATCCGTTACCAGCGGGCAGTCATTGCGGCGGCAAATACGGTGCTCCACAGCCTGTATCTTGCCGAGGATGCGGCACAGGATGCCTTCATCACCGCATGGATGAAGCTCAACCTCCTGCGTGAGCCGGACAAGTTCGGCGCGTGGGTCTGCAAAATCGCCCGGAACTGCGCCAAAAACATGATCGTGCGGTACCGCACCTATCTGCCGCTGGACGAGCTTGAGGGGGTTCTGTCTGAAGACACAGACGAAAACCCCGAGGTCCGTGCGCTGGCAAACGAAGCGTCGGCATCTCTGCGGAACACCGTGTCCAAGATGCCCGAGCGGGTCGGCGAGGTGATCCGGATGCATTATTTTGAGGAGCTGTCGGTCAGCGAAATTGCCGGACGGCTGAACGTATCGGAGGGTACGGTCAAATGGCAGCTGCACGACGGACGAAAACGAATCAGAGGAGAACTTTGTGCAATGAATGAAACGATGAATGATACGCTAACCCGCCGCGTGATGAAGAAAGTGGAAGAACTCAAGCGCTGGCAGTACAAAAACAACAAAAACGGCTTTGAAGCCATTTACCGAGAAACCCTTGCAGCAGTTGACGAGCTGCCCGAATCCTGCGATACCCAGGAGAAAACAAAATACAGTGCGATGGCGGATGTACTGATGCGCGGCTGGTGGTGGATTCCCGGTACCAAGAATGACGCACTGTTTGCCCGCATCAAAGAAGCGGCGGTGCGCGGGCACAACGACGAGGTCATGGCGTTCATCGTCTCGACCGAGGATCAGAAACGTTTTGGTGCCAACCGCATCGACTTTATGAAAAATGTCCAGATTCCGATGCTCCAGTCCGAGGGCTATCCGCTTGCACTTGCCAGAGAATGGTTCTGGCTCGGTGAGGTCTATTCGGAGGAAAACGAATCTGAAAACGCCATTGACGCACTCGACCATGCCCTGCACCTGTCCGGTGTGGATGATTTCTGGCACACCTTTGCCAGCGCGGCCAGGACGATGGAGCAGATGTATCTTGACGGATACCGCGAAAAAGCGGAAAAGACCTACCGTATGCGTGCCGGTGCGCTGGAAATTCGCCTTGAGGACAACAAACCCTGCCGCTATCAGGAAAACTGGTACGGAAAAGGACTGCTTTGTTCGGCAGACCTTGACGCGGATTTCATTTACCGCAATGCGTCGTGGTGTGACGGCTGTTTCACCGATCCCACACTGACCGTCGGGCAGAGCCGCACCGGCTCCGACGGCACAACGCTGACACTGGTGGATGACAATGCTGTGGTCACCGTTCCCGCAGGTGCATTTGCGCACTGTCAGGTCTGGCAGGTTCGCCGCACGGAGGACACCGTTGTCAGCTATTACGCACCGAATGTCGGTATTGTCAGACAGGAGCGGTATTATGACGGCATCTGCGAGGTGCGGAATCTGTCCTCGTATGCTGTCCGCGGTGACGGATATCTGCCGCTTGTCACAGGCAACACATGGGAGTACACAACGGAATACGCGCCCTCTGTCATGGACCATTCCAACCGTGTCACGGTTTCCTGGGCCGATGACGAACGCGCACTGCTGGCACAGACATGGTCGCTTGTGCGGCTGTCGTATGACGAGAACAGCTGGCTTGACATGATCTCGGCGGTCAGAAATGAATACTGGGACGGGGAGCATATACAGGATGTCACCCATTTTATGCAGTGCGCCAAAGCACTTGCAAAAACGCCGGTGGAGATTGCGCACACCGCCGCCGCGTGTGACGTGGCACAGCGCGTCATGGACACCAATCCCGCATTCACCCCCGACACCAAGGTCACGGGACACTGGAACTTCTTTGCGCGCAATACAGCAAAACACACGGAGGGGGGACAGAAGATCAGCTTCGACGGCAATTTCCGCTGGTCGTTTGAGCTCAAAAACATCGAAACCACAGCAGCCCATCAGCTTCTGTACAACGACATGCTCGGTATTCTGAAAGACGACTGCGGCTGTATCTGGTCTGAGGACTGGACTCCCGGCACGACGCACGATCTCCGTTACATGCGCTACGGCACGCCCCTCCACACCGCCCTTGTCTGCGAGGATGCAGGCACGGTCACAACGGCGGCAGGTACTTTTGAGAACTGCCTTCGCGTGTGTATCGATACACAAGGTTTTTCAGACGGCATGGACTACCGCGGCGGCAAGAAAAACTACACGTTTGCGCCCGGCATCGGCATTGTCCGCGTGGAAAACAGCAACGCCGGTAACGGAACGGTGGTCTATGAGCTTGTCTCCTATGCGGGTACAGGACAGGGCTATCAGCCGCTCGGTGACGGTTTTGTCCGCCGCTATGAAGCACTCGATCTGACCGACGGCTACGTCTCCGGCGTGGAATACACCTATGTCACCGACGCGGACGGCTCGACGGTCATCTTTGAGAACCGCACCGGTGTCCGCCGCAAGCCCGACCGCATCACGGAATATTCCTCCATTGACAGAGAGCAGACCGAGGCGCGGCTGTGGAACGAGGGCAAGCACGACGAATCCCGCGCGATGCACGCCACCAACAACATCCTGCTGTTTCTGCATTTCCTTGGCAGACCGAGCCGTTACTGGGGTGCACCGGAGCAGGCGATTGCGTGGAACAAATATCGGCTGGAGCTGCTCGAGGGCTTGAACGGTGACGGTACGGTCCCGCGCGGATGGCTTGGGCTTTATGCGTCAACGGCGTTCCGGCTTGCCTGTGCGCTGTTCGGCTGCGGCAGAAACGAGGAAGGCTACGAGTGGCTTGAAAAGTCCTTTGCGCCGATGGAACAATGGCTGTCGATTCCCGCAGGAGAACAGCTGGAGCTTGGTAATCCGCTGATCTGGGGCGACTCCCGCATCGTGCGCGACGGGAACTGCATCTGTCAGCCGGACGGCTCGACGGTTCCGCTGTCGTATGACTATACGTATCTGTTCTCCGATGAGCGGCATCTGTTCTACTACGGCATGACCGCAAAGCAGGGCTGGGAATGGTTCAACGGCGTCCGCGAGGAAGAACGGTTCAAATCTTTCATTCCGCGTGCAAAGGCGCTGACAGAAATGAAATCATAATCAAATATAATTCGGCAGGGGTATTGTTCCTCTGCCGATTTTATGTTATCATGAAATCGGTGATGAATACGAATGAATTCCAAACAGAAAATATCCTCTTTTACGTGTTGTAGGGACAGGCGTCCGGGGATTTATCCCCTACTGTCCCTGTGTCTGCATTGAAATAAGGGACAATCATGGACATCTGTCCCTACATGATTGATTACCGTCACACTCAAAATTTCACAATGTTCCGAATATTTCCTGCAAATATTTGAAAAAGGACTATACAAGTTCAATCAGATATGATACAATAAATAAGGAACAGACCCATATGTATTATTCAGAAAAGGATGAGACACAAGATGAAATATGTGATATTGCTCCTGTTCATAGCAGTTCTTTTACCGATATTCAGGTTTATTATCTCGCGCATTTTTTTGCTATTCAGATTACGAAAATTATCTAAAAAAATCGGTGCTGAAATGAAACTTCACCGTTGGTATTCACTTTTCAAAAATATCAACGGATACAGCAATGACATGTATATTAAAACCAACCGATGTATCTATTCCATCAAACTTTTCGGCTTCTTTTCCCCAAAAAAGCATCTCCGTTTTGGTGACAATAACACATATTACATAAAGGATTTATCCTTTTCTTTACTTCCATCAATTGCTTATGCAACGAAATACAAATCGAAAACACACACATACATCAATTTCAACAATTTTCTTCCATCTTCTCAAGGATACATCGAAATCAAACCGTGTTTTTTATTATCACCGACGCTCAGTAAAGGTATGATAATTTCCCGTATTCGTAACAATGAAATCATTGAAATTTCAAGCGGCGACCGTGTTTCTTTTGCATATTTTTATACTACAGAAGGTCTGATAAAGGAACTTAATTCTAAACAATCAATATTATAATATCACCGGTGATGAATATGGATGAATTCAAAAACAGAAAAACACCTCGACTGAAGACGTTTGATTATAATACAGTCGGCGTATATTTCATCACAATATGTACCGAAAACAGAAAATGTATCCTCTCGCGTGTTGTAGGGACAGGCGTCCGGGGATTTATCCCCTACTGTCCCTGCCCTCCCCTCATCGACCGCGCCAAAATCGAATTGACAGCCTACGGAAAAATTGCCGAAAAATATATAAAACAATTAAACGACTTTTACGAGCATTTGTCCGTTGAGCATTATGTGATTATGCCGAATCACATCCATCTTTTGTTATTTATCAAAGGGAAACGGGACAAGTTTGCGCACCTGATAACGGACAGTCGGGGACAACGCCTGACGTAACAAGTTCCTTGTCACAGGGACAGTCGAGGACGCCTGTCCCTACAATGACAAGGACAAGGACAATGACAAGGACGGAGAAAGCAAACAGCACATTTTCGCAATTTCTATCGACATTCAAACGGTTTTGCAATAAAGAATACGGATGCAATATTTGGCAGGAAAGAGCCTTTGATCATATCATTCGCAATCGTGAGGATTATGAAAAGCATATCCGATATATCTATGAAAATCCGATGCGATGGTATTACGATGATTTATATTCTGATCGATAAAACACTCATTATATATATATGTCATATTGCTAAATAGGGACAGTCGGGGACGCCTGTCCCTACATCTT
Source organism: Oscillospiraceae bacterium (assembly GCA_015064785.1). Taxonomy (GTDB): domain Bacteria; phylum Bacillota; class Clostridia; order Oscillospirales; family CAG-272; genus RGIG3925. The sequence goes on along the minus strand of SVRM01000007.1, from coordinate 25,430 downwards.
TGTCAAAACGCTCAGATTTTACAAATTTCCGTAAATTTCCTGTAAATATTTGAAAATATGACTATACAAATCCGACAAGTTGTGATATAATAAAATAAGGAATACTCTATCCTCAAAATTATGAACAAATTATGAAAGACAGCATATGAAAAATAACAATTCTTATAAACCCAACAACCGCAATCCGCGCGGCGGCAAACCGTACCACGGTCAGAACAACAGCGGATATACCAGAAAACCGCGGCCTGCATCTGCCGACGATGCGGCGGAATTCAGCACAGCGCCGCTCGGCGATGCGGAATTCGACGCGGCTTTAGCCGGTGCAGCGGATGAGACCAACGGTGCCGTTGTCGGCAGAAACGCCGTTCGGGAGCTTTTGAAATCCGGACGCGCTGTCGATAAGATTTTTGTCCGCAAGGGTGACCGGGAAGGCTCGATCACTATGCTCGTCGCACAGGCGATTGAGCGCAAGATTCCCGTTTTGGAGGTCGAACGTCAGAAGCTCGATGCTTACGCCTGCGGACTTCCGCATCAGGGCATTGTCGCCATGGCAGCACAGAAGGAATACTGCTCCGTCGAGGACATTTTAGCCATTGCGGAGGAGCGCGGGGAGATGCCGCTCATCATCATCGCGGACAACATCAATGACCCCAACAACCTCGGTGCCATGATCCGCTGTGCAGAAGGTGCCGGCGCACACGGCATTATCATCCCCAAGCGTCACGCCGTCGGTGTCTCCCCTGCCGTCACCAAGGCATCCGCCGGAGCGGTTGAGCATATGGCAATCGCCAAGGTCACCAACCTTGCGCAGACCATCGCAGACTTAAAAGAACGCGGCATCTGGACCTACGCCGCAGAGGCCGGCGGTACACCGTATTATGATGTCGATTATCATAACCCCTGTGCGCTGGTCTTCGGATCGGAGGGTGAGGGTGTTTCGCGTCTCGTGAAAGATACCTGCGATTTCATCGTCTCCATCCCGATGTACGGTCATGTCAACTCTCTCAACGTCTCCACCGCCTCCGCTGTCATCATCAATGAAGCCAAGCGCGGTCAGATGGCAAAGAAATAATCTCCCATTTTCGCATCCATAAAATTCCTTTCAGAAAGGACTGAATACAGCATGGATCACAACACCAAGAATCCGAATACCGCCGATGCGCTGCTGCAAAAGCTGAAGCAGAATATGGCACAGAACAATTCGGACAAGGAATCCATTGCCGCTGAAGAAGCTGCTGCAAAGCAGTCTCTCGGCACACGGTATAAATTCCGTGTCATGAAGCGCGAGGAATATCTGGAAAAGAAGCGGATCGCCGATGCGCTTGCCGCTGCCGCCGATGACGCGGACATTTCCGATGATGAACTGGAAGCGCTGCTGCGCAATTATCTGAAAAACACCCCGACGGTCAATCCTGTTGTGGAAGAAGTTCCCGCAGAAGCCCCCGCAAAAGCGCCGGTCATTGATCTGGACAAGCCGCTGTCACGCGAGGACACACCGTTCTTTGAGGACACACCGATTGAATTGGTCGACGCGGCGGCAGAAGATGACGCGGCGGCAGAAGATGACGCGGCAGAGGAGGTTCTCACAGAAACGATTTCCGCATCGGACAACCGCACCGCAGAAGAGGATGCCCTTGATGCGCTGTCAGAAGACGATCTGGATACCCTGCTCAGTCTCATCGGCGATACAGAGGAACCTGCCGCCGATCCCGGCGACAGCACCGCAGTCGCTGATGCCGCACTGTCCGAGGACGAGTTCTCCGCATTCCTTGCGTCCTTTGCAGAAGACGATGCCGCATCTGAAATCGCAGAGGACAAACCGGTGTCCGCAGAAGCAGAGCCAGTCAATGCTGCACCGATGACCGATGAAACACTGTCAGAGCTGCTGGCATCGTTTGCAGATACAGAAGATATCGCAGAAGCTGCCGCAGATACAGACGACGCACGGTCCGCACTTCCGGCAGAGGAGGACGAACGTTCCGCCGCTGCGGAAGACGACGCACTTGCGCTGTCGGTCGCAGCAGAGGATGTCGATGAAATCACAGACGACGATCTGAACGCGCTGCTGGCTTCCATTCCGGAGGACGGTGACCTCACGGACGAGATCCTGTCCGAACCGATGGAAGATGCGCCGCTCGCAGAAGAAGACGGGGGGCCGGTACAGACCGCAGAAACAGAACCTGTACCTGACGCCAATGCCGGTGCCGATATCGTTTCCGACGAAGAGCTGGAAGCCATGCTTGCCGTGATGGAGGAGGCATCTGAACCCGCCGAATCCGCCAAGGTGCCGGCAGAGGAGGACACTGCCGCCGTCAATGCCGTTTCCGATGACGAGCTGGAAGCCATGCTCGCCGCCTTTGAAAACGAAGAACTCCCGGATGTCATTCCGGAAACCGATACCGATGCAGCATCCGTGCATCCGGTCGGTGATGTGGATCTGCTGTCGGACGACAGTCTGCTGGATGAGCTTGCAGCCCTTGCGGCAGACGACGAACCGGTCGGTGATGCCGCTGAAGCAGCGTCTGACGCACAGACCGCCGAGCCGCTTGGCGACGATGCCATGGATTTACTTGACACCGTCGATTCTGCCGCAGAAGCAGAAACCGCAGCGGGTGACTCCGCAGACGGCGAATTTGACCAGACAGACCTCGATCTGATGATCGCGTTCGGCATGGAGGATCAGATTGAAAACGCGGTCGGCCATGAACGCGCGAAGAAATACAAGAAAGCCATCGGCGACCGCAGTGACGACCATTTCAACGAAATGCACTCCGGCGACCGTCCCGATACGGTACAGGACAAGCACGCAGAATACGTTTCTGCCGCACAGAACCGCGAAATCTTCTCCGAATACAAGAAGAAGTATTCCGGAATGCTGTTCCGGTTCTTAGGCGCCCTGTTCTTCCTTGTGCTTCTGTTCTTCTTTGAAAATGACCGTCTGCTCGGCATTACGATGCCTGCAATCTTTGACCGCGAACAGTATCCGCTGGTATATACGCTGTTCGATCTCCAGCTGGTTGTACTGTCCGGCGCCATGGTCTGGCGCGGCATCCGTACCGGTATCCGTGCCATCTTCCGCGGACGTCCCGTTCCGGAAAGCATTACAGGCTTTTTGTTCCTTGCCTGCATCGTTTATACCGTCGTCATCGCCTCTCTCTGTCCGATGCACAACTTGCAGCTCTACAACTTCCCCATCGGTCTTGCGGTCCTGTTTGAGCTTTGTTATGAGTTCATGAACCTGCGCCGCGAAATCATGAGTTTCAAGATCGTCTCGTCCAAGAAGCTCAAGTACGCCGTCGATGCCATTGCACACAAGGACGGCGAAGCAGAACGCAAGATGTTCGCCGAATACATTTCCGATGACCCGGCGCTGTTCCGCATCAAGCGCACCGCGTTTGTCGAATCCTTCTTTGCCCGCACGGAAACCTATCCGCGCACGCAGAGAATTCTCCGCGCCATCCTCCCCGCTGTACTTCTGATGGTCATGGCATTCTTTGCCGCGAAGTTCATTCTGACCGGCAGTGTCTACGAATCGCTGACCGTATCCTACATCACGATGCTTCTGACCCTTCCCTCCTGCGCATTCATCGCATTCAGCTATCCGATGTACCGCGCATCCGGCTTTGCATATGAAAAGGACAGCGCCATGATCGGCGAAGCGTCGCTCGGCGAATATGCCGATGCCTCGGTCGTCTCCTTTGACGATAAGGAAGTCTTCCCGGCACGCGGTGTCCGTGTCCGCAACGTCAAGGTCTACGGTGAAAACCGCATCGACCATGTCATTTATGCGGCGGCAAGTGTGTTCCACGTGGTTGGCGGTCCGCTCGCTGATGTCTTTGAAACGGCAACCGGCGAGCTTGGCTACGCAGAAAATGTCAAGCTGACCCGCCTTGACCGCGACGGTATCGAAGCGCGTGTGGACGGCGGAACCGTTCTGATCGGACGTGCGGCATTCGTCAACCGCTACGGCTATTCCGTCTCTCTCAACGAAAGTGAAAAGTCGATGGAAGAAACGGGAGACGCATCGATCCTCTACATCGCCTACGACAACAATGTCTCGGCGAAGCTCTATATCCAGTACTCTGTCGAACCGGACTTTGAAGTGGTTCTCAAGCAGCTTTACCGTCAGGGTGTCTGCGTCGGCATCAAGACCAGCGACCCGAACATCGACGATCACCTGCTCTCCTGCAAGATCAAGATGTCCAAGTATCCGGTCAAGATCATCAAGTGCGCAGAACCCAAGGAAACCGCGATCATTGTCGACCGCCTTTCCTCCGGTATCGTCTCCAAGTCCTCGGCAAAGGCACTGCTCCAGACGCTTGCCATCTGTGACCGCGTCCTGTCCGCATCCCGCACCAACAATGTCCTCAGCGTCGTTTCCATCCTGCTCGGTATGGCGGCCATGGCATTCTGTGTGATTTCCGGCATGGCTGTCACGCTCGCGCCGGTCTGGATTGCGCTGTATCAGCTGTTCTGGATCATTCCCGTCATCGCCATTTCGCGGTATTATATCTGATTCAATAGGAAGGCAGACGCTTCAAGGTGTCTGTAGGGGCGATTCACGAATCGCCCGAAGCATCTGATGCGTTTGCACATATCCAAACCACCAATCAATAAAAAACACGGCTGCCGCCCGAAAATGGGTGACAGCCGTGTTGTTGTATGCGAAATGAAAAATTACAGATTGTAATACTTATCAAATTCTGCCGGATGCGGGATGGCAGCCATAGCACGGCATTCCTCGCGCTTGTTCTTGATGAAGTTCTTCAGCAGTTCTTCCGGGAAGACGCCGGCGGTCGTCAGATAGTCATGATCGGCTTCCAGTGCATCAAGCGCCGCATCAAGAGACGTGGGCAGACCCTGCAGCTTTGCCTTTTCTTCTTCGGGCAGATGGTACAGGTTGCAGTCATACGGACCCCAGCCGTTTTCGTGCGGGTCGATCTGATTCTTGATGCCGTCCAGACCTGCCATCAGAATTGCCGCGTAAGCAAAGTACGGGTTGCAGGTTGCGTCCGGGTTGCGCAGCTCAAAACGGCGCTTGTCGGGAGACTTTGCATATGCCGGAATGCGGATGACAGCAGAGCGGTTGGAGGTCGCATAGCCGACAGTAACCGGTGCTTCAAAACCGGGAACGAGACGCTTGAAAGAGTTGGTGGACGGGTTGGTCAGTGCACAGAGGGATGCGATGTGCTTCAGCAGACCGCCCATGAAGTAGTGTGCCGTGCGGGACAGATGGGAATAGCCGTTGTCATCGGAGAAGAGCGGCTCGCCATCCTTGAACAGCATCATGTGGACGTGCATACCGCTGCCCGCCTCACCGTAAATCGGCTTAGGCATAAAGGTTGCGGACTTGCCGTACTTGAGTGCGGTGTTGTGGATGATGTACTTAATCATCATCGTTGCGTCCGCCATGTGGACAACCTCACCGAGCTGCGGCTCGATCTCAAACTGACCGGACGCGGCAACCTCGGGATGGTGGTAGTTGATTTCAATGCCCATATCGCGCATGAGCATACACATTTCCGAACGGCACTCATAGGAGATGTCGAACGGCTTTGCAATGTGATAGTTCTTCTGCTTGGGAACGACAACGCCGTGACCTTCGGTCGCGCTGTTCCAGTAGGACTGCTGTGCGTCCACGGATGCGCCGATATACTTGCCGTCTACGTTCCATGTCACATTGTCAAACAGATAGAATTCAAATTCGGGGAGAATCCGCATCGTGTCCGCAATGCCGCTGTCCTGCATATACTTGACAGCCGCGCGGATGATGTTGCGGGGATACTGGGAAAGCGGTCTGTTTTCCGGATTGTCAATGACCATTGCGTTACCGGTCATGGACAGCGTCGGAATGGAGCAGAACGGGTCGATGACTGCCGTATCGGGATCGGGAATGAAGACCATATCGGACTTCTCAACGACCGCATAACCGTAATTGGATGCGTCGAAGCCGATACCGCTCTTCATCGTGTCCTCGGAGAAGTTTTCTGCGGGAATTGTGACATGGCGGTACTGACCGTTGATATCGACCATCTTGAAGTCGACCATTTTGATGTCATGTTCACGGATCAGATCAAGGATATCCTGTACACTCTTTGCCATAAAACTGCACCTCGTTTTTTATTAAAATTTGCCGTATTTTTGGATAGAATGGTATAAGTATAACAGATTTTTTTGTTTGTGTCAATGATTCTGTACGATTTTTTCGGGACACGCACAGATTTTCTTGACAAAGTACAGCAGATATGCTATAATGAATCCAATTTCCGGAAAAGGAGCAGCGATATGAAGCGCATCTTCACGCCCAAGCACCAGCAGCAGTCCGCGGTCATGCATGACATCGGGCTTTTATCGCTGTGCATATTCTGATTTCGGATCGCAAGAATAGCCGACAACACCCGGTCGTCAATGCAGGATGCATTGTACAGCCGGGTGATTTTTATTTGGAAGGGGGAAAATCCATGCCGGAACAGTCCGCGCGCCGCCAAAGCGATGACGACGATCATCAGCAGCCGTATCAATCAAAAACAACAAAGGAGATCATTGCATATGAAAACCATCGACAAAACCGTTCTGGCAGGATACAACGCCGGAATTGAGTTTAACCGTCTGAACAACGGGATTGGACGGATTGAATTTGCTTACACCAAAGAACTGCTCTTATCGCATCTGCCGCCGTCACCTGCCGTTATTTACGATATCGGCGGCGGTTACGGCGAATATGCATGGTGGCTGACCTCGCTTGGCTACGACGTACACCTCTTTGACATTGCAGAGACCAACATCGCCATGAGTGCATCACTTGCCGAGAGATATCCAGGCTGTCATCTGCACGCATCCGAGGTCTGCGATGCACGAAGCATCCCGCGCATGGACGGATCTGCGGATGCGGTTCTCTTAATGGGACCGCTCTATCACATCACAGAACATGAAGAACGGCTCGCGGCACTGGCGGAATGCAGCCGACTTCTGCGGCCGGGCGGTCTGCTGTTTGCCGCCGCACTGACACCGTACTCTGTCCTTCTGCACTGCATTACGGTTTACCGCACGGAACACAACTCCAAACGCACGGCACTCGACAACCCTGCATTTCTTTCCATGGTCGCACGTGAACTGGACGACGGGCATCATGAAAATCCCGACCGTTCGGTCTACGATGGGCTTGGCACCTCTCATCTGCATACGGCCGCCGCACTGCGGACAGAGCTTGCCGCAGGAGGGTTCCCCTATGCCGACATTCACGGTGTCATGGGCGGTGCCTGGCTGGCACATGATCTCGATACACTCTGGGATGATCCTGCCTGCCGTGAGACATTGATGAAAACCGTGCGAATGCTTGACGGACATGAGGAAATCATTGGATTGTCGGGGCATTTATTGGGGATCTGCAAAACATAATATAAACTATACGCTTGACAACTCGTCTCATGCAAGACCTGCGGTCTGACACAAAAGAATCAGCTTCCGCCGATTCTTTCACATGATTGTTTTCAGGAGACAGGGTATTGGGGATTCCTCAACAAGTCGTAACCGAGCCGTTTTCGTTCTGTGATAGCACAGACCCCCGTTTGCAGAATTATGAGCTCCGAAATAATGTATCGATTATCATTCCCGATCACACGCGATCAGCATCAGCATCGTCAACTCCATTGCATTGAGAAGTCCTTCAATGCTGATACATTCATCAGGCTGATGGACCTGTCCGTGACCGGTTGGCATGGGAAACGGAATATGCCGCCACATGACAGTTCCGATCTCGGCGGCACACGGCAGATACTGTCCGTAGGTACCGCCTGCGTTGACGTGCATCGGTGCATTTTTCGTTCCGGTATAGTTCTCATAGGTATCAAGCAGGACACGGAGCATCGGATGATCGCGCGGGACGATGTGCGGATGACTTTCGCTTTCAATTTCAACGGAAAATCCGTGTGCTGCAAAGGCGTGTTTCAATGTCTCTTTCATTTCATCGGCACAAACAGCTGCGCCGAAGCGGATATTGAAATACAATGCCGTATCGGTATCATTGGTATCGATCATATAATTGACAAACGTCAGCGGACCGAACTCTGCATCGTCACAGGCGATACCAACAGCATTGCCGCGCCAGTCGGAGCAGATTGCATACAGAAATTCCATGATTCTGTGTGTTTCCGCAGAAAGGAATGGACAACTGCGCAGAGTGTAAGCGATCAAAGCCGTTGCGTTAATCGAACCTTCCGGCAGTGCGGTATGTCTCGGAATGCCGACGGCACGAATGACGATATCATGATTTTCATGTGCGACGGAGATTCTGTCCGATGCACGGGACTGCAAATCAGCAAACAAATCGTCGCTGTATGCAAGCACCGCTTCCGCTTTACCGACATTGGTGCCGACTTTGCCGCCGCAGAATCGTTTGATCTCACCAAGCGGAGCATTTCGATGTGCCTTGATCAGAATCCGTCCTTTGTTTCCGCGGTACAGAGGAAATGCCGTATCGGGAACCAATGCAAAATCGGGCGGCGTATGTGCGCGAAGATAGTTCTGAATATCCTGCATACCGCTTTCTTCATTGCATCCGACAAAGCAAACAAGCTTGGAATGAAACGGAAGTGCAAGTTCCCGGAGCATTTTGGCACAGTACAGAGAAGTGACAACAGCGGATTTGTCATCCATCACACCGCGTCCGATCAGAAAACCGTCTTTTTCAAGCATGGTAAATGGATCGGTATACATCCAGCCCTCACCGGCCGGTACAACATCCGCATGGGCAAACAAGCCGAGGGAACGCGTTCCGCAGCCGGTCTCGGCAAGCAGATAACCGCCATCGGTGTCAAGTTCCGTATCACATCCGGCATCGCGGAAATGCGGCTCGATGATACGCAGAATATCGGCACATGCTGTCCCGAACGGTGCACCGGGTACAGCCTCACCGCGTACGGACGGAATGGAGATCAGTTCGCGCAGCAGGGAGACGATTTCCGTGCGATGTTCTGCAAGATATGCGCGGATGGTACGTTTTACATCATTCATTGCCTTCAATATTTTCAATCAACTTGTCGATCTGTTTCTGAACCTTTGGCGTGAACGATTCCAGGGAGGAAACGACATTGCCCTTGCGTGATGCGAAGATATCCTTGATGAGCGGATTGATCAACTCTCCCTCCCATGCGATGATACCGAAGTCAAAGCTGAGGGAATCGAGCACGATATCAAACATTTTCTCACAGTTTTCGTTGGTTGCGTACTTGCCCTTCATCATGACTTCCTTGTAGATCTGCATGACGCCGTCTTCCCGTGCACTGTCAAAGGAAAGGGCTTCCAGAATGATCGAAACATTTTCAAGGCGGTCATCGGGCAGGGTTTTCAGAATGACCATCATTTCCGATGCCCATGTCGTGCAGTAATAGCGTTCCTGCGCTTCGTCATACTTGGGACAGGGGACATATCCGACATTCATTGGAGCCTGTCGGAAAGAGCTTCCCATACCATTTGGATGACCAAGTGCAAAAAGTGCCGTTTCATCCTGAATTCTTGCGACAGCCGCAGTATCCATATTGGTTGCGGGGTTGTTGTAGATGGTCGGATCGTTGAAGGTCTCGAAGATATAGAGCAGCTTGTCAATGGCTTCCGCGTTGGACGGAAGCGTGAATTCGGGATACGCATCGCCGTGCTTTTCCACGAAATTCACGCCGGAACCGTTGATGAAGCGCGCCCACATTTCTTTCCACGAAGAACCGAAGCCCCAGCGGTCGTTGTCGTCCATCTTGCCGTCACCGTTCAGATCGGCAACACCGAGCTTGCACAGCTCATAGAAGGTGGCAAGTGTCCACTTGTCCTGATATACATATTCATACGGTGTCATTTCTGCCCCAAGATTGGCATACAGATCTTCATTGAATGCAATGCCTGCTGCACGGGAGATCGGTGACAGAGAGAAGTAACTGGTCGCACCGTACTGTACACCATTGAACTTGAAGATTTCCGATGCCTGCGGGAACCACCATTCGGCATCGAGGTTGATGTAGGGAAGATCATCGAGCGGACGCAGATAGGGAATCGAACTGGGAATGTTATAGTCACGCGGCATCCACATATCAAAATTGGAATCTCCTGCCATAACTTCTTGGCGGATTTCAGAGGAATTGATCTGATCCCCTGTGCTCTGCACTTCAATTTTGCAGTTGAACCGGGATTCCACTTCGCGGTTGCGGTTGTAAATGGCATCCTCCAAAATATCGCCGGACTGTTCCGCGACATCAAGCGTCGTATTGGTCCATGTCATCTTTTCCTTGCTGTTGTTGTAAACACGGAACAAAAAACCGTCCATATCCACTTCCGGCAGACCGTCGGTGATCGGTGCTTCGGTCACTGCTTCTGTGACAGCCGCTGTTTCGTCTGCGGCAGTTGTTGTCACCTGCTCGGATGTGCTGTCACCACAGGCGGTGTGGCTTATCAGCAGCATAACGGCGAGAATCAGGTATAAACTCTTTTTCATGATTGTGATTCGCTCCTTATGATTGTTTGGTATCTGCATTATATCATATAGTTATATAGGATGTAAATACACAAATTCCAATACCAGCACAAAACCCAACAAAAGGTGTGATGACGGTATTGACTTTTTTCATGCATTGCTGTATAATGCAGACAAAGGGAGGGATGGGGCATGCACAGCCTGTTTGCGCACCGTCAGCCATTCGATTTTCAGCTGTTTTCCGTATACAGCCGCTTGGCGGAAGTGGGACATTATGAATACGGTCAGCGCATCAATTATGAAATGGTGTACAAGTTTGACGGCAGATCACAACAATATTTTCCTGATCTGACAATCGACATGGTTCCGGACAGCATTTATCTTGCACCGAAATACAGTATCAACAGCTGTACCGTAACGGAACCGGGCTCGATTATCAACATTCTCTTTGATATCCCGGAACCGTTTCCGCACAACGATATTTTACCTGAAATCATTCCTCTCGCATCGAACAATCGGTACAAAAGCCAATTTATTGCTGTGCGGCAGATATGGGAAAACAAAAGTCCCGCCTCTTATCACCGCTGTCATGCACTGGTCAGCAGTATTCTCGCCGACCTGATCGCGGAGAGGGAAAAGCAGTATCTGCAAAGCGGAAAATATCAGCAGATCGCGCCTGCCGTGGATTATATCCGACAGAATTACCGCACGGCGATCTCCGTTTCCGATCTGACAGAACTCTGCGGCATTTCCGATGAATATCTGCGCCGCCTGTTCCGCAGTTATCTTGGACAGACACCGCTGGAATACATTCATACCCTGCGGCTGTCTCATGCAAGGGAACTGCTGTTGAACGGTATGAGCGTGACCGATGCCGCCGCGGAAAGCGGTTTTGAAAATCCCAACTATTTTTCCAGACTTTACAAAAAGCATTATAAGATATCACCAAGCCGCGTCGATCAGATCATTTTCACCGACCCATACGGAAAGGAGCCGACACCATGACAGAACGAATTCAAAAACTGACCGATATGACCCTGCGCGGGGAGATGTATGTCTCCTCTGTTCCCGTGACATTTGATCCTGCCGATGAAGCACTGCCGCGTATCGAGCGTGAGGTCAAACGGCTTTGCGAATACATCCGTGCACAGGAACCGAAGATCACGCCATATTCCGCTTTTACGGGATTTTTCCGATTTGACGGATCGGTCGTCGGCGATGCCTTCAAACGCGGCGGACACACCGCGACTGGTGCCTGTATGGCAAAGCACTATCTGAAGCCGATCGACAATCTCTCCACAATGGAATGGCAGCACGCAACTGCCGATTACCGCAAGGTTCTCTGCAAGGGCATTCGCGGGATCATCGATGAAATTGATGCGTCTCTTTCAGTACATACAGGAGAGGAAGAAACTGCTTTTCTCCACGGACTGCGCGATACGGCAGAAGCGATGATCGACTGGGCAGGAAAATGTGCATCCCGTGCGGCAGAAGCTGCAAAGACTGCCAAAGAAGATGATGCAAAATCTCGTCTTTGGAAGCTGTCCGATGCGTTGTCGCGCGTTCCGGAATATGCGCCGACAACCTTTTATGAGGCGGTATTGTGCATTTATGTCTGTTTTTCCGCTGATCCCGACAGCTTCGGAACACTCGACCGCTATCTGCATGAGTTCTATGAACACGACCTTGCCGCGGGGATTCTGACACGCGAAGAAGCGGCGGAATATCTGCAGGAGCTGTTCTTAATGGTGCAGGCGGCAACCCCTGTAACTGCGGGTATGTTTACGCGCGGCGGCGAATCGCATTTCTGTATCGGCGGATATCTTCCAACCGGAGAAGACGGTTTTCGACCAATCTCACGGCTGATCACAGAATCGCTGATCGATTTGCCGACGTATATTCCGCAGATCACCCTGCGCTGGACAAAGAAAATGGCGCGGGAAGATTTTCGTTTCATGATGGATATGGAACGGCGCGATCCACATAAGCGCATTGCGTTTACCAACGATGAAAAACGTATCAAATGCTATACTGAGGTCTGTGGTTTTCCATATGAGCGCGCTGTCAATTATACGATGGTCGGATGCAATGAGCCTGCCTTTCTCGGCGCGATCACAGGCAGCAACTCCAAGGGCAATGTCCTGCGCTGTGTCGAAACGCTGTTCCACAAGAAAGCCGATACGATTGCTGATTGTGCGTCTTTTGATGCGTTTTATGCGGTTTTTGAGCGGGAACTGTATGCCGATCTTGATACAATTTATGCATGGGACGATTATTACAACGGTGAGCGCGCAAAGGATTATAACTACATTTCCAGCCTGTTCTTCAATGACTGTATTGAAAACGCAAAGAGCCTGACACAGGGCGGAGGGGATATCGTCATTGCCGCGCCGATGTTATTGGGAATTCCGAATGTTATCGATGCGCTGATTGTGGTAAAACAGTTTGTCTATGAGGAAGCATTTCTTTCCATGCGGGAGTTGATCTCTGCGGTACAGGAAAACTGGGAAGGATTTGAGGAAGAATACGGTGTCATGATGCGGCGCGGAACGTTCTTCGGCAACGACGATGACCGTTCCAATGATGTCGCCGCACGGCTTTATGACAGCTTTTATCGATATCTTTTGGGCAAACGGAACCTGTTCGGTTATCCGTTCCTTGTTGGTGATCTGCTCGGCTACAATGAACACCACCGCTGGTTTGGTGAAAACACGAAAGCAACGCCGGACGGCAGACACGACGGTGATCTTCTGAAATTCGGTCTCGGACAGTCGGGAGGTCGGGACAGAGAGGGACTGACGGCACTTTTGAATTCCATTGCCGCCGTTGATCCTCATGCGATTGCCTGCGGCTCGACCGTCACCAATATCACCGTGGACGAAGCACTCATCAAGGATGATGCGAATTTTACAAAGACGGTTGATCTGTTTGAAACGTATTTCCGAAACGGCGGAACGCATTTCCAGCTGACATATGTATCCCGCGAGGATCTGCTTGCGGCAAGAGAGAATCCCGAGGATCACTGTCATCTGCGCGTGCGTGTCACCGGTTTTTCCGATTACTTTGTGAAGCTGAAGGAAAGCATTCAGGATGACATTCTGGAGCGGACGACACAGCGTCATACATAACGGAGGGGATGGATTTCCATGAAGATACTGTTTGCGGGGGATTTGAATTTCCGCGGCATTGACCCTGTCGGTTTCGATGACAGCAATGCCATACTGTCCGAGGTAAAACCATATCTTACGTCTGCGGATTTTCGCGTGGTAAATCTCGAAACGCCGCTTGCGAGAAAAGAAAACCATCGCCCGATCAAAAAAAGCGGACCGAATCTGATTGGTATACCGGAAAACATTGCATTTTTGAAGGCCTTTGGTGCGGATGCTGTCACGCTTGCCAACAATCACATCGGGGATTTTGGAGAGGGTGCCTGTGCCGATACGATATTACTGCTCGATGAGACAGGGATTGCCCATTGCGGTGCAGGGGAAAACACGGAGGCTGCATATCGCGCCTGTTATTTTCAAAGAGACGGGAAAACGACTGCGCTGATCTCTGTCTGTGAAAACGAATTCGGCATGGCGACCGATACATCATGGGGAAGTGCAGGATATGAACCGCGCCGTCTTCTGCGGCAGATACGCGAGGAAAAGGACTATGCCGATTATGTCATTGTCGCGTTTCATGGCGGTAATGAGTTCAATCCGCTGCCGTCACCTGCCACGACCGAGCGATACCGTCTGATCTGTGATATGGGTGCCGATGCGGTCATCGCCGGTCATACGCATTGTCCGCAGGGTTACGAAATTTTCGACGGAAAACCGATCGTTTACAGCATGGGAAATCTGCTGTTCAAAAGCGCCGTTGAAAAAGCGCCGGAGGATGCATGGCATTACGGGTATCTCTGCCTTTTGGAGATCGGCGATATTGTCAGCATCACACCGATTCCGTACCGCTTTTCGACGGATGCAAAGCAGATTCATGTCTTTGATGGCGAGGAACGGGATGCAATGCTGGCTTATCTTGACAAGCTGAACGCATGTATTGCTGATCCTGTGACGCTTGCACGGTGTTTTGAGGGCTGGAGTATTCTGCATCCTTGGTGTCCCAGACTGCCGAATTCCTATGATGATAACACATCCGGCAATTTCAATCTGATCTCATGTGAAGCGCATTGCGATCAGCTGCGTACGCTGCTTTCTCTTTATCACCGAGAAACCTACGAAGATGCGCTTCCATGGGGTGAGAAAATGAAAGAACTGCAAAAAATGCCGATATGAGGGTGAGGTGTGTTTATGTTTTCTGAATTGACACAAAAACTTGACAGTTATCTTGATATTGGTTTGCCGTTTTATGACTGCGCCGTGATGCAGGATGGCAAAACCGTATATCGCCATGCAAACGGCTATACCGATCCGCACAAAACCCAACCGGTGACAGGGCATGAGCTGTACAACATCTATTCCTGCACCAAGCTGATTACCTGTACGGCGGCATTGCAGCTTTTGGAAAAAGGTATGTTTTTGCTCGATGATAAGCTGTCGGATTATATGCCCGAATTTGAGCAAATGACCGTACGATGCAGCGAAGACCTTGTTCCATCGAAGAATCCGATTCTGATTCGTCATCTGTTTACGATGACGGCGGGTTTTTCTTACAATCTTTACAGTCCGATGCTCAATTCCTGCCGCGAGGAAACCAACGGTGTCTGTCAGACGCGGGATGTTATGCGGTATCTTGCAAAAGAGCCGCTGCTGTTTGAACCGGGAGAGCGCTGGGAATACAGCCTGTGCCATGATGTTCTGGCGGCTCTCATTGAGGTACTCACGGGCGATACATTCGGCTCTTATGTTAAGAAAAATATCTTCGATCCGCTTGGGATGATGCGCTCGACCTTTCTTTTGGAGGATGATCAGCTTGGTGCGATTGTCAATCAATATGCATACAGCACAGAAAAGTGTGTATACGAGCGTGATCGCCGCATTGATTATAAGCTCGGTTCGGCGTATGAAAGCGGCGGTGCGGGATGTATTTCCACCGTTGACGATTATCTGAAATTTCTCGAAGCACTGCGCTGCGGAAATCAGATTCTGAAACAGGAAACCGTTGATCTCATGGCAACGGAGCAGTTGTCCCAAACGCAGCGGCGAACATACTGGAATCAAGATTATGGGTACGGACTCGGTCAGCGATGTCCGATGAATGAGAATCAATCGGACTTCGGTTGGGGCGGTGCCGCAGGTGCGTACTATGCGGTTGACCGAAAAAATCGCATCAGCGTCTATCTTGCAACACATATTCTGGGATTCGGAGCGTATCAGGAACGGCGCGGTGAAATCCTGCCGATCATTCAGAGGATGCTTGCATGAAAACAGGGATGATTTTTGATATTCAGCGTGCTTCCTATGTGGATGGTCCCGGTATTCGTACTACGGTGTTTTTCAAAGGCTGTAATTTGCGCTGTAAATGGTGTCACAATCCTGAAAGTCAGTCTGCCGCGCCGCAGATGCTGTTTTATAAGGATAAGTGTACGGGATGCGGCAAGTGCCGTGAAGAATGCCCGCATCAGCTGATATCGTGTGATCTTTGCGGCAGATGTACGGTGTACTGTCCGCACAGTGCCAGAGAAATCTGTGGAAAAGAATATACAGTCGATGAGATTATGCGTATTGTACAGAGGGATAAAGCATATTACGGTCAGTCCGGAGGCGGTATTACGTGTTCCGGGGGTGAATGTATGCTGCAGCCTGATTTTCTTGCAGCGTTTTTGTCGTCCTGTAACCAGGATGGGATCCATACGGCTGTCGATACGGCGGGAGATGTTCCGTGGTCATCGTTTGAGAAGGTTCTTCCGTTTACGGATCTGTTTCTGTATGACGTAAAATGTGTGACGGAATCTCTGCATATCGCAGGGACTGGGTGTTCCAATATACGGATTCTTGAGAATTTGCAGCATCTTTCCGATATCTGCGGAGATCGGATTCTGATTCGGGTTCCGGTGATACCCGGTTATAATGATTCCATCGAGGAAATGGCAAAAATAGCGGATTTTGTTAAACATGTTCACTGTCGTGGTGTGGAACTTCTGCCGTATCATCGGATGGGAGAGCATAAGTATGATGCGCTGGGGATGACTGCATCGGTATATGACATGCCGACATCGGAAAATATGGCAATATATCGGTCGATGTTTGAAAAGTAAGGTGTAATCTGTATGGTATCTGAACGCTCTTATTACATGACGGAAGTAAAAATCACTTCGCCGCAGATTGCAGCTAAGTTATGATATTTTCTTCCATTCTTCAAATTCCCGCTGTTCCTCCTCCAAATCAGCACCGTCCAAAACAAAGGAATGGTTGTTATTCAACAGTGTTATCATCCGTTTTCTGAATGTCTTTATCATCATATATCAGTAATCCTCTCTATTTTGAATCTTTTCTTCGTATTTTTGTTTATGATTGGTTTCTCTAACCGCAAGCGGTGTCCTGTGCTAACACAAAACGCAATCGGTTAGGTTTGGGCTGACTTCCTTGACAAGGAAGTCATTTCAAGCCGCTTACCAAACCGATTTTTGCTTGTTGGGGAATCCCCAATCCCCGAAAAAATAAGGCCGCCGAACACCATTATCATAACAGTGTTCGGCGGTACTTATATGAATCGATATTGCAAGATCAGACAGTCAGATCATCAAAAACAAAGAGAAATCCGAACCCATCGCCCACCGGCACAAGGTTCGGATTTCTACTGTTTGGTGCGGGTAAAAGGACTTGATGAGCCTTCACGGGGTTGCCGCAAGTTTTTAACTTGCCGCAACCCCAAAAGAATCGGCATTTGCCGATTCTTTCACATGATGGTTGGACAATCCTTATACCACATGAAAAAACAGGAGACACCTGTCGGTATCTCCTGTTTTTTGGTGCGGGTAAAAGGACTTGAACCTTCATGAAGGAACCCTCACTAGAACCTGAATCTAGCGCGTCTACCAATTCCGCCATACCCGCTGGTGCGAGGAATGGGACTTGAACCCACATGATGAAATCACACGCACCTCAAACGTGCGCGTCTACCAATTCCGCCATCCTCGCATATTTTGTAGTGGAATCTCATGCAACGACAATATTATATCACATCAAATCGGTTTTGTCAACACTTTTTTGAAATTTTTTCAAGATTTTTTTAAGTTTTTGAAAAAGCCTTTACAATCGGGCTATTTTTCGGTATAATGAAGAAAACGACGTACAAAGGAGATTCCATATGAACATTTATATTATGACTGATCTGGAAGGTATTTCCGGCATTACCTCGCGGGAACAGGTACTTCCCGAAGCATCCCGCTACGCCGAGGGACGGCGGCTGATGGTCAATGACATCAACGTGGTCGTCCGTGCCTGCAAGGAAGCGGGCGCGGAGAAGGTATATGTCCGCGACTGTCACGGCGGCGGCATGAATGTCATCTGGTCAGAGCTGTGCGCGGAGGCTGACGGCTACATCATCGGCTATACCGGTGACGACCGTTTCCCGTGTCTGGACGAATGTGACGCGGTCATTCTGCTCGGCTATCACGCCATGGCAGGAACGCCGGGCGGAACCCTTGAGCATTCGATGAGCTCGACATCCATTCAGAATTACCATATCAATGGCGCACAGGCCGGTGAGGTCGCCATTGACGCGGGCATTGTCGGTGACAAGGGCAAGCCCGTCATCATGGTTTCCGGTGACGACAAGGTCTGCCGTGAAGCGGAAGAACTGCTTCCGTGGGTTGTCACAGCAGAGGTCAAGCGCGGTATCACATGGAGGGGCGGTGTACTCCTGCCGCAGCAAAAGGCACACGCTCTGCTCCGCGAAAAAACCATCGAAGCCATCCGTCACGCAGAAGCCAATCCCGACAGCGTCAAGCCGCTGCAGTACGCAAAGCCGATCACGATGCGTGTCGAGCTGGTTGAGCGCGGTATTCTGCCCTCGTCCTACGCAAAACCGTACATGAAAATCATCGACGGCAGAACCTATGAGGTCACCGGTGACACCATGGAAGAGGTTCTGTTCCGTGCATAAATAACCGCCATCCATCCCCCGACCCGACCGACAGAACAGGCGTCTGTCGGTCATTTTTGTGTAATTAAATCAAATTAAAAACAGAAATATTCAGCATTTTATAGACATTGCCTATTGCAAAACAGAATATTCCGTGATATAATATATGCAAATTTTTGAATAAAACCGTTGAAGTTTTTAGAATCCCGTCGAAACGCGGGAAACCGAAAACAGAGGGTCTCTGGAGAATCTCTATCATGAGTGCCGAAGGTGCAAAGAACAGCAAACCGCTTTTCTGAATCTCTCAGGCAAAAGGACAGAGCAGCCAAATAAACCGCACCGACGCCGGCGTTGGTGATGTTTTGTTTGTCTGATGACTTTTTTGGAGCCGCTGTTTTGATACAGCGGATTTTTTATTCAGAACAAAAAACACAAGGAGTTACATCATGCAGGAATTTTTTCTGAAAATCGCACAAGACATCAACACGTATCTCTCCAACTACATTCTGATCGTTCTTCTGGTCGGTATCGGTCTTCTCTATTCCATCCGTACCAAGTTCGTTCAGGTTCGCTTCTTCGGTGAAGGCATGAAGCGCGTCTTCGGCGGCATCAAGTTCAGCGGCGGCAAGCAACAGGGCGGTATTTCCTCCTTCCAGGCACTCGCCACAGCCATCGCAGCACAGGTCGGTACCGGTAACATCGTCGGTGCCTGCGGCGCGATTCTGACCGGTGGTCCCGGTGCCATCTTCTGGATGTGGATCATCGCATTCCTCGGTATGGCAACCATTTATGCCGAAGCCGTTCTCGCACAGGAAACCCGTATCGTTGATGAAAACGGTCAGGTTCTCGGCGGTCCCGTCTACTATATCAAGCGCGCATACAACAACGGATTCGGCAAGTTCCTCACTGTATTCTTCTCCATCGCCATCATCCTCGCACTCGGCTTCATGGGTGCAATGGTTCAGTCCAATTCCATCGCTTCCAACATGACCGGCGCATTCGGCATTCCCGGTTGGGTTGTCGGTATCATTCTCGCAGCCCTCTGCGCATTCATCTTCCTCGGCGGTATTCAGAGAATCGCCGCTGTTGCGGAAAAGATCGTTCCGTTCATGGCAGTTCTTTATCTCCTCCTCGGTCTGATCATTCTGGTTGTCAAGATCGCAGATGTCCCCGCGGCATTCGGCATGATCTTCAAGTACGCATTCCAGCCGCAGGCAATCATCGGCGGTGGTTTCGGTGCCGCCATTGCAACAGCAATCTCTCAGGGTGCAAAGCGCGGTCTGTTCTCCAACGAAGCCGGTATGGGTTCCACCCCACACGCACACGCAGTTGCAAAGGTTGATAAGCCGCACGATCAGGGTGTCGTTGCGATGGTCGGTGTCTTCATCGATACATTCGTCGTTCTCACCATGACCGCTCTCGTTACCATCACCTGTCTGTATGCCGGTGACAATCCTGCCATTACCGTTGACGGTGCTGCCGCAGGTCTGACCAAGGCAAACATGATGCAGGAAGCAATGTCTGAGGTCTTCGGCGGTACATTGGGTCCGATCGCAGTTGCAATTTGTCTGCTGTTCTTCGCATTCACCACCATCATCTCCTGGAACTTCTTCGGTAAGCAGAACGTCCTCTTCCTGTTCGGCAAGACCGAAAAGTCCAAGAAGATTTCCGTCATCGTTTACTCTGTACTCGCAATTGTCTTTATCTTCCTCGGTACTGTCGCAGAAAACGACCTCGTTTGGGAGCTGACCGACGTTTTCAACAACCTGATGGTTATCCCCAACGTCATCGCACTCGCAGCGCTTTCCGGTATCGTCGTCAAGGCAACCAACAGCGCAAAGAAGAAGTAATTCGTATATTTTCCAAAAATTTCACGGTGCTGATCAGAATCGGCACCGTGTTTTTTTGATGTATGATATGTTCTCACGAACCTAATATGTAGGGGTTGTTGCATTTCAAATCAAAGTGTAAAGATAACTCCCTCCGTCACGCTGAAAGCGCGACACCTCCCTCGGTGAGGGAGGCTTATATTAGGCTCCCTCTCCGAGGGAGCTGGCAAAAAAGACGCTTCTGCGTCTTTTTTGCCTGAGGGAGTTGTACGATTGCATGATGATTTACCAAATGCAACAACCCCTGCGACACATTGACTTTCCGCGGCAGCCATCGTCCCAATGCTGTCCCTGTGCTCAGATTTCTTTCTTCCGATATGAAATATAAATCAACGGCGTTTCCCCGACAACAACAGGATACGGCAGAAGCTTCTGATTGACAATCGCAAGAAGCTGTGCTTTCACATATGCGCCCATGGCACCTGCGTGAACGAAATATTCCGCTTCATCCACGTGACCCGGAACACGGTTCTTTGTTTTTGCCCAAAGACTGCGCAGATCGTCGGACAACAACGCAAATAGCTCTTTTTTGAGTTCCTCACATACAGGATTCCAATACTGCATCACCTCCGTGTAGGGCAATGCCGGAATATCGAGCCGAATCTCCCCATCCGCATCGCGCTTCAGAATATGGAGCTTTTCAAATTCGGGAATCAATTCATATAAAAGATTGTTGTCGGTCTTCACATCACAAGGCAGAAAGGATGCATAAAACCGCAGAATACTTCTCAACGAGCACTTGTATTTGAATCCGCCATACGCCCAGTGTGCATCGCCGAACAGCGATTGGCAGTCGAACATCTGACAGAGATTCTTTCCGTCATCGTTGGGTCTGTAATTCACAATGACAGGACCGGAGCCGTCGTAAGGAATGGTAGTTTCCTGACCGTGCTCATAAACGGTAACGGTTGCCAGCCATCTGCCTGCATTGGGACGTTCGGGCGGCTGATTCGGCGTATTTCCCTCATCGGGACGGCTCTTATGCAGAACATTTCCAAGCATTTGATTCATAATGAACAAGAGCATCGTCGCCTTCTGCTTTTCCGACATCATGGCGAAATCATCATGCTTTGTCAGCGGCTCCAGATGCTTCCAGACAATATCCCAAACGCGGGATGCGTACTTTTCGGCAAGCGCTTCCTGTGCCGGGATATCACCAAAGGCGTTCTCATATCTTTGTACAAAGCATCGGGTGTACACAAGCCCGCCCGGAGTTCTGCCCATCAATTCACCTTTTACCAGAACGTCGATGATCGGTTCCAGGTAAGCACACGGCATTCCCATCGTATCGGCAATGCCGCGCACCGAAACCGGGGCTTCATATGCCAGATACAGAAGATTGGCTTCGATGTCAGAGCGCAAAAGCGAGAATGGCTCACTGCTGAGTCCGCTGCTGCCCCAGATGCCGATGGAAGCTGTTTTGGGTTCATAACTGATCTGCGAATACTTTTCCATGTTTTCAAGTCCCTCTTTGATCTGATCGCGTGCTTTTGACAAGCGGGACAGCACCGTTCCGCGCGGGATCCCAAGCGCATTTGCAATCTGTTCCACCGTTTGCCCGTGAACATAATGACGCACAATGACTTCGCGGTATATCCGGATCAGGCGACCGATCTCACGACGTACCGATTCGTATTCCCCG
The DNA here is from genome assembly GCA_015064785.1 of Oscillospiraceae bacterium. Taxonomy (GTDB): domain Bacteria; phylum Bacillota; class Clostridia; order Oscillospirales; family CAG-272; genus RGIG3925. Next base: position 3,412 of record SVRM01000007.1, on the reverse strand, counting down.
TTTTTATGTTCGGCTTCTTCCTGTTCGGCAAATGCGTCATAGCCTTCTGTGAAGACGCCGTCAGAATATTCCACAAGCTCCGCCTTGTATTTTTCACGAAGCCATGCATTGTACTTGTTTTTCAGCACGGCAGCAAGAAATCCTTTTGGGTATTCGACACGTTCGCCGTGTCTGACTTTGACGACCAGCACAGCAATCGTGTCCTGCACCAGGGCATCGATATCCGCACAGTCATTGTAATGCCTCTCGGCAAGTCCGTACAGATATGCAAGATATTCACCGCATTGTTTTTCAAAAGTCTCATCGAATCCGATCACAGAGGTTCCTCCTTTCTGCCGCTGTCGGCTGTTTTCGTCCTATTAGTTGCAGAAAATTTCGGTTGATTCGCGGTTTTCAAAATTTTTTCAGAATTATTTCGCTTGTTTCTACAGTCGAGGATGCCTATCGGAACAAGTTTCTTGTTCCTACAGTCGAGGACGCCTATCGGAACAAGTTTCTTGTTCCTACAGTCGAGGACGCCTATCGGAACAAGTTTCTTGTTCCTATAGTCGAGGACGCCTATAGGGACAGTTGAGGACGCCTATAGGGACAGTCGAGGACGCCTGTCCCTACAATATCGAAAAACAGCTCCGCAGCAGAAAATCCGCCGCGGAGCCGCTTTATCATTATACTTCTTTGAAGAATTCCAGTTCTTCGCCGTCGGGACCGACAACGAACGCGATATTGATGGAAATCGGGTTCGGCCAGGACTGGAGCGGAACGACCTTCGGTGCGGTCTTCGGCTCAAAGCCTGCCTTGAGTGCGGTTTCATATGCCGCGTCAACATCGTCGACCTTCATTGCGAAGTGCAGCCACTTGCCTTCCTTGGAGAGGAAATCACCGCCGCCTGCGAACAGCTCAATTCTGCCGCCGTCGCCGAGGTCAAACATGACAATTTCCTTTTCACCTTCGCCCCAGCCGCAGACTTCTTTCATGCCCAGCGCATGATACATTGCACGGGACTTTGCAAAATCCGCAACCTTCAGACCGATGTGATGGAAACCCATACCCTTGATCATATCGTTTGCCATAATGGTGTCTCCTTTATCAGATTACTTGGAGTTGTAGGTAGAGGAAAGGTCAGCAACGCCGCCGGAAACAGCAGATTCATCCTTACCGTTGGAAGCTGCAATCTTCTTCTGCAGTTCTTCCCAGAATTCCTCACCGTCGTTGGGCAGGTCGACCCACTTGTTGTTCTTCCATGCAGACAGGTGTGCCGCGTTGGAGATGGACAGACCGTTGACACCTTCCAGACCGGGCGCCAGCAGAGGCGTGCCGTTCAGAATCGCATTGGTATAGTTGCGCAGAATACCTCTGTGTTCAGGGGACGGTTCTTCAATCACGATTTCTTCGGTGGTCATCTTCGGTGTGCCGAAACCGGTTTCGGCATTCATCGTAAATTCCTTGACATCTTCTTCCAGCTTGGTCCAGATCAGCTTGTTGTTTTCAAAGACCAGCTTGCCCTTGGTACCGGTGATCTCAAGTCGGTTGGTACCGGGAGCTTCACCGGTGGTGGTGATGAACAGACCGGTTGCGCCGTTTGCATATTCTGCGTAGATGGTTGCATCGTCATCGACTTCGATGTTATGATACTTACCGAAGGACAGGAAGCCGCAGACGCGCTTGGGCATACCGCAGATCCACTGCCAGAGGTCGAGGTTGTGCGGGCACTGGTTCAGCAGAACGCCGCCGCCTTCGCCTTCCCATGTTGCTCTCCATGCAGAAGAGTTGTAATAAGACTGGGTTCTGTACCAGTTGGTGATGATCCAGACAACACGCTGAAGCTCACCGAGTTCACCACCCTGCAGCATTTCGCGCATCTTCTGGTATCTGGGATTGGTACGCTGGTTGTACATGATACCGAAGACCTGATCGGGATGTGCCTTTGCGACTTCGTACATTTCCATAACCTTCTTGGTGTAAACACCGATCGGCTTTTCGGACAGAACATGCAGACCTGCTTCAAATGCTTCGATGGCGATGACAGGATGCAGATAGTGCGGAGTTGCAATCAGAACAGCATCAATCTTGCCGGATGCCAGCATTTCCTTGTAATCGGTGTACGTTGCAATGTCCGCACCGTACTTTTCGGTCACAAATGCAAGGCGATCTTCCTTGACATCACAGACAGCGGTCAGGACAGCATTTTCGATGTGTCCGCCGGCAATGGATTCTACGTGACCGGTACCCATATTACCGATACCGACAATACCAAATCTTACTTTTTCCATGTTTTTGATTCCTTTCGGAGAAATTTTTCGTATTTGAAGCGGCAGAAAAACCGTTTCCTATTATGTTTATTTTAGCACAGAATGACAGTAATTGCAATAGAAAATCACGATTTCTCACAAAAAGTTCACGGAAATTTGATACCCATTCCGAACCTCAAAAAAATCTCAAAAAAATATGAAAAAAGGTGTTGACAAATCGATTAGGATATGGTATAATATAAAACGTGCTGAGGGGAACACAATCCTCCGCAGGAATACAAAATGGCCTGGTAGTTCAGTTGGTTAGAACGCTAGCCTGTCACGCTAGAGGTCGTGGGTTCGAGCCCCATCCAGGTCGCCAGCTGTATTCTGCAGCACATGCTGGTATGGCTCAGTCGGTAGAGCACATCCTTGGTAAGGATGAGGTCACCAGTTCGATTCTGGTTACCAGCTCCAAAGGAATTGCCCATTCACAGGAAACTGTGGATGGGCATTTTGGTTTTTTGGGGGATTTTTCACGTGAACACCTTGTGTTTTAGCCCCAATTATGGTATACTGATGATACCACAATCTACATAGGAGAAACATATGAAAACAACTGCTTATCTTCGCAATCTTGTCTATGTCATCATTGCCGCAGCCATTCTCTGGATCGCCGCTTATGCGACTGTTCGCCATCTGGGCACTGTTCTTTCCGGGATGGAGGGACTGATCGGTGCAGATGTCGCTGACACCCTCGGCGGTATCTTCGGAGGACTGCGTTCAGCCGTTGTCCGCCCCGGTGCAGTCGTACTGTTTATCACCGGTGCCGTATTTCTGCTTCTGCGCTTTTTGTGTCCCAAACCATGGATTTTTGCATTTTCCCCGCTGTTTCTGATCGTCGGCTATCTCGGTGCCGTCGTGTTCGCAACCGTCAATGATATCCTGTTTTTTGACATTCTGCGTACACTCATCGAACTGATCGACGGCGGTCTGCTCAATCTGCTGTAAGGAATCGAAGGCAGGGGTTGTTGCAAGTTGAAAACTTGCGGCAGGTATTCAACCTGCGACAACCACGGGGTCACGAAGTGACCCGAATTTCCCGGTTTTCATGCGAAAATCGCATGAAAATGCCCCTCGGATGAGGGGCAAGGGAGAACTTCCGGACTGCATTCATGCAGTCC